>NZ_JBFARO010000107.1:0-27065 GCF_040677125.1 Actinomadura sp. NPDC049382 | reverse complement strand
GTGGCGGCGACCGGTGCGTACTGTCGGTCGATGGCCAGCAACTACAACCACGTCCCGAAGCCCGCCGTCGTGGCGGTGAGGGACGGCATGGTCGCGCCCGCCGCGCACGCCGAGACCAGCCCGGACGGCGCGAACGACTGGAACTGCAAGCCGTCGTTCTGGCACCCCCGGCCGGTCGTGCTCGTGCACGGCACGTTCGAGAACATGGCGTTCAACTGGCAGAAACTCTCCCCGGCGCTGAAGAAGGCCGGATACTGCGTCTACGCCCTCAATTACGGCGGCCCGAAGGACGGCCCCATCCAGGGGATCGGCGACATTCCGACGTCGGCCGGGCAGCTGTCGGCGTTCGTCGACAAGGTGCTCGCCTCGACCGGGGCGTCCAAGGTCGACATGGTCGGGCACTCGCAGGGCGGCATGATGCCCCGGTACTACATGAAGTCCCTGGGCGGGGCCGCGAAGGTCAACAAGCTGATCGGGCTCGTCCCGTCCAACCACGGCACGAACCTGGCGGGGCTGGTGCAGCTCGGCAGCCTGCTCGGCATCACGCAGGCGGTGGTGAAGGCCGCGCCGGCCGCCGGGCAGCAGATCACCGACTCCGACTTCCTGAAGGACCTCAACGCGGGCGGTGACACGGTGCCCGGCCCGTCCTACATCGTGCTGGCCACCAGGTACGACGAGGTCGTCACGCCCTACACCTCGGCGTTCCTCAACGGGTCGAACGCGCAGAACGTCCTGCTCCAGGACAAGTGCGCCAACGACACCAACGCGCACGTCGGGATCGCCTTCGACCCGGTGGCGATCAAGTTCGTGCTGAACTCGCTCGACATCTGGGGCCCGTACTGGCCCATCGACTGCGGCGACCCGCTCGGCTGACCCGCCTCCCGCGCGGCGGCGCCCGGCGGACCCTCTCCCCGCCGGGCGCCGCTCCCGGCTAGAGGCCGAGGCGCTTGGCCGCGATCTCGTTCATGATCTCGTTGGTGCCGCCGCCGATGCCGAGGATGCGGGCGTCGCGGTAGTGGCGCTCCACCTCCGACTCGCGCATGTAGCCCATGCCGCCGTGCAGCTGGACCGCCTCGTGCACGACGTGCTCGCAGGCGAGGACGGCGGTGTTCTTGGCGTAGGCGGTCTCGGTGAGCACGTCCTCGCCCGCGGCGTGCCGCTCGGCGACCGCGCGGACGTAGGTGCGCGCCACGTCCGTCTGCCGGGCCATCTCGGCGATCTTGTGCCGGACGAGCTGGCGGGACGCGAGCGGGCGGCCGAAGGTGTCGCGGTCGCGGACCCAGCCGAGCGTGAGGTCCAGGCAGCGCTGCGCCGTCGCGTACGCCTGGACGGCGAGGGAGAGCCGCTCGGTCACGAAGTTCTGCACGATCTGCAGGAACCCGGTGTTCTCCGCGCCGACCAGGTTCGCGGCCGGCACCCGGACGTCGCTGAACGACAGCTCCGCCGTGTCGGAGCAGAGCCAGCCCATCTTGCGCAGCGGCCGCGACACGGTGAAGCCGGGCGCGCCCTTCTCGATCACCAGCAGCGAGATGCCGTCGAAGCCGGGGCCGCCCGTCCGCACCGCGGTGGTGACGAAGTCCGCGCGCACGCCCGAGGTGATGAACAGCTTGGCGCCGTTGACGACGTAGTGGCCGCCGTCGCGGACGGCGGTGGTGCGGATGCCCGCCACGTCCGATCCGGTGCCGGGCTCGGTGATGCCGAGCGCGCCGATCGCCTCGCCCGCGAGCACCGGCCGGGCGAACCGGTCGATCAGCGCGTCGTCGCCGGAGGCGATGATGTGCGGCAGCGCGATCCCGTGCGTGAACAGCGACGCGACGACCCCGCCGGAGCCGCCCGCCTGGATGATCTCCTCGGCGACGATCAGCGCGTCGAACAGGTCGCCGCCGGACCCGCCGGCCTTCTCCGGGAACCCGGCGCCGAGCAGGCCCGCCGCGGCGGCCCGCGCGTGCAGCTCCCGGGGGAGCTCGCCGGCGTCCTCCCAGCCGGCGAGGTGCGGGACGATCTCCCGCGCGGTGAAGTCGCGGACGAGCCGGCGCAGCTCCGCGCGCTCGGGGGTGTGCCAGGGACGCAACGCCGCCTCCATGATGTAGAACCAGATTCGGAATCTAACAGGAGGCGGGCGGGCGGCGGAGCGGGGGGCGGCGCGCCGGCCGCCCCCCCGCCGGGCGGTCAGCCGACGGCGTCCGCCACGGCCCGCGACCAGAGCGCGAGGGCGTCGTCGACCTGCGCGTCGGTGACGATCAGCGGTGGGATCATCCGGACGACGTTCCCGTACGCGCCGCAGGTCAGCAGCAGCAGCCCGTGCTCGGCGGCGGCCTGGTGCGCCCGCTGCGCGGCGGCGGCGTCGGGCTCGCCGTCCGGCCCGGTGAACTCGCTGGCCTGCATGAGCCCGAGCCCGCGCACGTCGCCGATCTCCGGATGGTCGGCGGCGACCTTGCGCAGCCCGTCGTTCAGCCGCGCGCCCTGCCGCTCGGCATTGGCGACGAGGCCCTCCTCGTCGATGACCTGGAGCGTCGCGAGCGCGGCGGCGCAGGCGACCGCGTTGCCGCCGTAGGTGCCGCCCTGCGAGCCCGGCCGCGCCTTCTCCATCAGCGCGGTCGGCGCCGCGATCGCCGACAGCGGGAACCCGCTGGCCAGGCCCTTGGCGGTGATGAGGACGTCCGGCCGCGCGTCCGCGTGCTGGTGGCCCCAGAACCGGCCGGTGCGCCCGAACCCGGTCTGCACCTCGTCCATGATCAGCAGGATGCCGTGCCGGTCGGCGCGCTCGCGCAGTCCCTCCAGGAACGCGGGCGGCGCCGGGATGTAGCCGCCCTCGCCGAGCACCGGCTCGACGACGAACGCGGCCGTGTCGGACGCCGGGCTGGCGGTGACGAGCAGGTAGTCGAGCTCGCGCAGCGCGAACCGGGTGGCCTCCTCCTCGTCCCACCCGTAGCGGTAGGCCTGCGGGAACGGCGCGATGGTGGCGCCCGGCATCAGCGGGCCGATGCCGGCGCGGAACTTGGTGCCGGCGGTGGTGAGCGCGGCGGCGCCCATCGTCCGGCCGTGGAAGGAGCCGTGGAAGACGACGATGTTCTGCCGCCCGGTGGCGTGCCGCGCGAGCCGGATGGACGCCTCGACGGCCTCGCTGCCGCTGTTGAGGAAGAACAGCGAGTCCAGGCCGTCCGGCAGGACGTCGCCGAGCGCGTCGACGAGCCGCAGCAGGGGTTCGTGCATGACGGTCGTGTACTGCCCGTGGATGAGCGTGCCGACCTGCTTCTGCGCCGCCTCCACCACGCGCGGGTGGCAGTGCCCGGTGTTGGTGACGCCGATGCCCGCGGTGAAGTCCAGGTGCCGGCGGCCTTCGGTGTCGTAGAGGTAGACGCCCTCGCCGCGTTCGGCCAGGACGGGTGTGGCCTGCTTGAGCAGGGGTGACAGCGTCGCCATGCGCGTCCCTCCGGTAGATTGTCGACAATCTGCAATCTAGGTGCCCCCGGGCCCGGTGTCCAGGGCCCCGGGTGCCCGGGGGCGGTGCCTCCTCGGGGCGGCTACGGCCGGGAGGCGCGCAGCCGCTGGATCGAGTCGGTCATGTGCTCCTCGATGAGGACGAGCAGCCGCTCCTCCTCGCCGTCGCCGATCGCGTCGACCAGCCGCCGGTGCTCCTCGACCAGGTCGGACGGCTCGGGGTAGGTGTCCTGGAGCGCGTTCAGGCACATCCGGGTCTCCACCAGCAGGGTGTGCGCCATCCGCTCCAGCCGGGGGCTGCCGGACGAGCTCACCAGCACCTCGTGGAACGCCTGGTCGGCGTCGCTCATCGCGACCCGGTCGCGCTGCTGCGCCGCCTCGACCAGCGCGTCCAGGGCGTCGGTGAGCCGGGCCACCGCCTCGCCGCGGTTGCGCGCCATGATCAGCCGGCACGCCTCCCGCTCGATCGCGAGCCGGGCCAGGTAGACGTCCTCGACGTCGCCCTCGTCCAGCGTGATCACGAACAGCCCGCGGTGCGGCTCGCTGACCAGCAGCCCCTCCTGGACGAGCCGCTGCATCGCCTCGCGCAGCGGGCCGCGGCTGATGCCGAGGCGCCCGGCGAGCTCGGCCTCGCCGAGCTGCGCGCCGGGCTCCAGCGACCCGTACATGATCGCCTCGCGCAGCTCGTCGGAGACGAGCTCGACGGTGGACTTGCGGGGGACAGGTTCCAGCTCACCCAATCGGCCCATGCCGCGGGCCCCTTTCGTTCATAGCTGCCAGGTATGTCGTCCCGGCCCGGCCCCCTGGCCGGCGGGGACGGCGGAGACGTCGGCGGGCACGGCGAACAGCCGGCCCAGCCCGGTGCGCGGCGCGAGCCCCCGGGGGCCGGACGCGAGCCGCAGCCCCTCCCACACGCTCACCTGGTTCGCGGTCAGCACCGGCTTGCCCACCCGCGCCTCCAGCTCGTCGAGCCAGGACACGGTGTGCAGCGCGGTGTCGGGCACCAGCACCGCCTCGGCGTCCGGATGGTCGTTCGCCGCGACGAAGGCCAGCACCTCCTCGCGCCCGAGAGTGCCGACCTCGGCGGCGGTGACGATGCCCCGGCAGGACAGCGCCACCACCTCGACGCCGGCGTGCGCGAGGAAGGCCACGAACCGCTCGGCGACGTCGGCCGGGTAGGTCGCGGCGACCGCGACCCGGCTCAGCCCGAGCGCCGCCGCCGCGTGCACGAACGCGAACGACGTGCTGGACGCGGGCACGCCCGCCGCCGCGCGGACGCCCTCGACCTGCCGGGCGGCGCCGTCCCAGCCGAACACGAAGCTCCCGCTGGTGCACGCCCAGACCGCGGCCTGGACGCCCATGCCGCGCAGCGTGCGGGCGCCCTCGCCCAGCACGTCGTCGCCCCCGATGTCCAGCAGCGCGTCGACGCGGTGGGCGTCCTCGCGCATCAGCGTGTGGACGACCGGCAGGGCGACTCCGCCGGACCCCTGGCCCCGCAGGGCGCGCTCGATCGCGGGGTAGTCGTCCTCGGCGCTGTACCCCGGGTACAGGAATCCGGCGCTCACCGTGTTCTGCCGCATATGCCCGCCAACCCTACCTTCGCCGATCATGGACCCCATGGCGGTCACGCCGCCGTGGACGGCGCGAGCTGCGCCAGCGACTGCCCGGGACCGGCCGCGGAGCGGCCCATCGCGCGCAGCGCCGAGCACATCGTCACCTGGTTGGCGGTCAGCACGGGCTTGCGGATCATCTGCTCCAGCGGGGCGATGATGTCGTAGGTCGGCACGTTCGTGCAGCTGATGAAGACGGCCTCGGCCTCGGGGGCGTCCACCGTCGACACCGCGGCCACGATCTCGCCGTAGCCGACCTTCCAGATGTGGCTGAGCAGCCCCATCCCGACCGACGACACGACCTCGATGCCGTACTCGCCGAGGAACGACACGAGCCGCTCGGTGACCGCGTCTATGTACGGCGTGACGACCGCGATGCGCGAGACGTTCAGCAGCCGCAGCGACTCCACCAGCGCGCCGGAGGTCGTCGTCGACACCGGCGCGCCGGCCGACATCATCGACTGGTGCAGCTCCAGCTCGCCCGCCTTGCCGCGGATGAAGCTGCCGGACGCGCAGGCGTAGGCGACGGCGAGCGGCTCGGGGGCGAGCACGTCCCGGGTCGCCTGCCGGACGATCGACTGGTCGGACAGCGCGGACGCCATCTCGACGGTGACCGGTACCGGGACGTACGGCAGCCGGGTCATGAAGAGCGAGACGTCGTCGGGCGTCCACCGCCACAGCTCGCGGTCGAGCGCGAAGTCGAACGGCGCGACCACCCCGATGCCGTGCTGGGCGAGCAGCTCGGGGCCGACGACCAGCGTGGGGTCGAATGTCATCTGCGAGGCCACCGCTCTAGGACTCGGCGCGGCGGTAGACGAGGCGCTCGCCGACGCCGCCGGAGCGCCAGACGTCGTTGCACGCCTCCGCCATCCGGTCGAGCCCGTCGACGATCGTCGCGTAGACGTTGCCGGGAACCCAGCCGACGTCCCCGTTGAGCAGCAGGTTGTTGCGGCCGTAGAAGATCGCGAGGTCGATCACGCCGGGCAGCGCGTGGATGTTCTTCTCCTCCTTGAACTTGCGGTCGAGCATCCCGCCCGCGAAGGAGAAGTAGACGACGTCGCCCGGAATGGGGGTGACGGTGGGGTTCTCCAGGCCGACCTCGTCCTCGGAGAACCGTTCGACCATCGTGTACACCTCGTTGCGGGCGTACTTGGCGTGGTACGCGTCGCCACCGAGGGGCAGGGCTTGCCACACCGCCTCGCAGGTCCGCGGCGCGTCCTTCTCCAGCAGCTCCGCGACGCACGAGACGCCACGACGCTCCAGGGTGATGGTCATGAGCTTGGGCATGCTGGACCTCCCCGTGAACAGGGGTTGGCGAGAGCGTCGCCACCCGAAGGACTCTCCATGTTTGCGGGAGGCGGACCCCCGCACCCCCGCGAACGGGGGTCTAGTCAGAGCGCTCTGGGATCCGTCCTGGCCTGTGCATGGGCAACGGTTGCGACGGTCTTGCAGCACACATACCCAGTGCGGTGAACCGGGGCCGCGGTCCAACGCGCTGATTGTTGACAATCCTACGAACCCTTCCTAGCGTGTCAATGCCTCTCCGAGTTGCCTTCACGTAAACTCCGCCGACCCGGAAGTGACGCCGATGGAGCCTGTCCAGCCCGCACCAGGTGAGCCGCCCGGCGTGGTGGTGCTCGTGGGGGACGCCGAGCCCCGCGGAATGGCGGCGGCGGAGCGGCTCGCGCGCGTCCGGTACGTGCGCGAGAACGCCCTGGCGCAGGCGCTTCCCGGCGCCGACGCGGTCTTCATGTGGGACTTCCTCTCCGACGCGCTCGCGGCCGCGTGGCCGGCCGAGGGCGGCCCCCGGTGGGTGCACATCGCGAGCGCCGGAGTCGACCGCCTGCTGTTCCCGGCCCTCGTCGAGGGGGACACGGTTGTCACCAACTCGCGAGGGGTTTTCGACGAGCCGATCGCCGAATACGTCCTCGGGCTGGTACTCACCTTCGCCAAGGACCTGCACACCACGGTCCGGCTCCAGGGCGAGCGGCGCTGGCGGCACCGCGAGACCGAGCGCATCGACGGCGCCCGCGCGCTCGTGGTCGGCACCGGGCCGATCGGCCGCGCCATCGGCCGCCGGCTCGCCGCCGCCGGGCTCGCCGTCACCGGCGCGGGCCGCACCGCCCGCGACGCCGACCCCGACCTCGGCACCGTCGTCCCGATGGAGGGGCTGGACGCGGCGCTCGCCGCCGCCGACTACGTCGTGCTCGCGGCGCCGCTCACCGAACGGACGCGCGGCATGATCGACGCGGCGGCGCTGGACCGGATGCGCCCGTCCGCGCGGCTGATCAACGTGGGCCGGGGCGCGCTGGTCGCCGAGCCCGACCTCGTCAAGGCGCTGCGCGCCGGCCGGATCGCGGGCGCCGCGCTGGACGTCTTCGAGGACGAGCCGCTGCCGCCGTCGTCGCCGCTGTGGGAGATGCCGAACGTGCTCGTGTCCCCGCACATGTCCGGCGACGTGGTCGGCTGGCGGGACGAGCTCGTCCGGCTGTTCACCGACAACCTCGGCCGCTTCGCGGCGGGGCGCCCGCTGCGCAACGTCGTCGACAAGCGGCTCGGCTACGTGGGTTCCGGCATCGAGCAGAGGGGGTAGCCATGGCCGACGCGGCCGACCTGACCGCGACCGAACTGCTGGCGGAGTACCGGGCCGGGACGCTCTCCCCGGTCGAGGCCGCCGAGTCCGTCCTCGCCCGGATCGCGCGGGACGACCCGAAGCTGAACGCGTACTGCCTCGTCGACGAGGAGACGACGCTCGACATGGCGCGGGCCTCCGCCGACCGGTGGCGGCGCGGCGCGACGCTCGGCCTGCTCGACGGCGTGCCCGTCTCCATCAAGGACGTCCTGCTCACCCGCGGCTGGCCCACGCTGCGCGGTTCCACGACGATCGACCCGGCGGGCCCCTGGGACGAGGACTCCCCGGCCGTGGCGCGGCTGCGCGAGCAGGGCGCGGTGTTCGCCGGCAAGACCACCACGCCGGAGTTCGCGTGGAAGGGCGTCACCGACAACCCGCTCACCGGCGTCACCCGCAACCCCTGGGACCCGTCCCGCACGCCGGGCGGGTCGAGCGGCGGCGCGGCGGCGGCCGTCGCCGCGGGCATGGCGCCGCTCGCGCTCGGCACCGACGGCGGCGGCTCGGTGCGCATCCCCGCCTCCTTCACCGGCACCTTCACCATCAAGCCGACGTACGGCCGCATCCCGCACTACCCGGCGAGCCCGTTCGGGACGCTCGCGCACACCGGCCCGATGACGAACACCGTGGCCGACGCCGCGCTGCTGCTGGACGCGGTGTGCGGCCCGGACGGCCGCGACTGGTCGGCGCTGCCGCCCCCGGACGTCCCGTTCTCCGACGGCGGCCCCGACGACCTGGCCGGCCTGCGCGTCGCCTACAGCCCCGACCTCGGCTTCGCGCGGGTCGACCCGGAGGTGGCCGCGTCCGTCGCGGCCGCCGCGGAGGTCTTCACCGAGCTGGGCGCGAAGGTCGAGCAGGCCGACCCGGGCATGGGCGGCGACCCCGTCGGCGAGTTCGAGGTGCTGTGGTTCGCGGGCGCCGCGAAGGTCGTCGAGCACCTGTCCGCGGCGGACCGGGCACGGCTCGACCCGGGCCTGCGGGAGATCTGCGAGCGGGGCGCGCGGTACTCGGCCGTCGAGTACCTCACCGCCACCGCCCGCCGGATGGAGCTCGGCCGGATCATGGGCCTGTTCCACGAGCGCTACGACCTGCTGCTCACCCCGACGATGCCGATCGCCGCGTTCGAGGCGGGCCGGGAGGCCCCGGCGGGCGCCCCGTCCCCGCGCTGGACGGGCTGGACCCCGTTCACCTACCCGTTCAACATGACCCAGCAGCCGGCCGCGAGCCTGCCGTGCGGCTTCACCGAGGACGGCCTGCCCATCGGCCTCCAGGTGATCGGCGCGCGGCACGCCGACGGCCTGGTCATGAGGGCCTGCGCCGCCTTCGAGAAGGCGCGCCCGTGGCGGCGGTTCAACCGAAGGTGATGACGGCGCGGCCGTGGTGGGCGCCCTCGTCCATCGCGGCCAGCACGCGCGGCGCCTCGTCCAGCGGGACCGGCGTGACCTCGGGGACGATCCCGTGCGCCACCGCGAAGTCGAGCGTGTCGCGCAGGTCGTGCGGCGACCCGGACGGCACGCCCATGACCCGCAGCCGGTTCATCACGAGGGCGGCCGGCGGCACGCTGACGTTCTCGGCGCCCATGCCCAGGTAGAGCAGGGTGCCGTCGGGGCGCAGGCCGCCGAACGCGGCGAGGCCGGTCGCGGTGTCGGGGGCGGTGTTCACCACCACGTCCGCGCCGCCCCAGGCGCGCAGGGCCTCGGCCGGGTCCTGCTCGGCGGTCGGCACGAACAGCTCGGCGCCGAAGCCGCGCGCCTCCTCCTCGGCGCGGCGCGACCGGGAGACCACGGCGACGCGGGCGCCCATCGCGGCGGCGAACCGCAGCGCCATCGTGCCGACGCCGCCGGTGCCGAGCACGGCGACCCGCGACCCGGCGACCGCGCCCGCGCGCCGGAGCCCGTTGAACGCGGTGATCCCGGCGCACATCAGCGGGGCGCCGGCGACCGGGTCCAGGCCGTCCGGCAGCGGGGTGACGAAACCGGCGCGGCCGACGAAGTACTCGGCGTAGCCGCCGTCGGTGTTGACGCCCGTGATCCGCTTGGGCGCACCGGTGCACAGGATCTGGTCCCCGCGCACGCACTGGTCGCAGTGGCCGCACGAGCCGTGGATCCAGCCGGCCCCGACGGGGGTGCCGACGGCGGGCCAGTCGACGCCCTCGCCGAGCGCGGCGACGACGCCGCTGATCTCGTGCCCGGGGACGGCCGGGAACGTCCCGAACGGGTAGTGGCCGCGCAGGTGGTTGACCTCGGAGAAGCACATCCCGCACGCGGTGACCCGGACGAGGATCTCGCCGGGGCCCGGCTCGGGCACCTCGCGTCCGACGATCTCCAGTGGCTTGCCCGCGGCGGGCAGAACGGCGCTGCGCATGAGCGCATCCCCTCTCGGTAGCGGCGGCGACCGGCCGCCATATCAGCGATACAGTCGAGACTATAGCCGCGCTACAGCACATGTATAGCGATGTTGCCAAAATTTCTGTAACATCGATTTTGTGACTGCGCAGAAGGACCTCGACACGCGGGACCGGATCGTCCGCGCGGCCGCCGGGCTGCTCGCCGACGCGGCCGGCGAACCGGTCTCGACCCGTGCCGTGTGCGCCGCCGCCGGGGTCGGGGCGCCGACCCTGTACCACCACTTCGGCGACAAGCGCGGCCTGTTCGACGCCGTCGCCGCGCACGGGTTCGAGCGGTACCTGGCGAGCAAGCGCGCCCAGCCGCCCACCGGCGACCCCGTCGAGGATCTGCGCCGCGGCTGGGACCTGCACGTCGAGTTCGGCCGCACCAACCCCGCGTTCTACACGCTGATGTACGGCACGGCCCGCACGCCGCCCGTCGCGGCGGAGGCGGAGCGCATCCTGACCGGCCTGGTCGAGGCCGCCGCCCGCGCCGGCCGGCTGCGCGTGCCCGTCGCGACCGCCGTCCAGATGATCCACGCCGCCGGGGTGGGGGTCACGCTCGCGCTCGTCTCCGGCGCCGTGGAGCCGCCGGACGACGCGGAGCTGTCCGTCCGCACCCGGGAGGCGGTACTGGCCGCGATCACCGTCCCGGACGGGGCGCCGGGCGACGGCGCGGTCGCGTCCCGCGCCGTGGCGCTGCGCGCCGCGCTGGCGGCGGCCCCGCCGCCCGAGCTGACCGCGACCGAGGCGGCGCTGCTCGCCGAATGGCTCGACCGCGTCGCCGCCGGAGAGCGCTGAGGGCCGCGCTTGAAGCCGGCGCGCAGAGGGCTACTCGCCCTGGTCGAGCTCCTCGCGCCGCTTGTCCTTGCGGCGCTTGCGGCGCTTCACGCCGACGCCGCCCCAGAACGCGAACCCCTTCACCACGACCGTCGGCGAGCCCGGCACGCCCGGGCCGCTCGCCCGCTGGTCGAACCCGCCCATGATCCCGAGGCCCTTGACGTGCACGGTGATGTCGTCCGGGGCGATGATCTCGACCCCGCCCATGATCGCCAGGGCGCGGATCGTCACCTGCCCCTCGGTGAACCGGGCCTCGCGCAGGTCGATCTTGCCGCCGCCCCAGAACGCGAACGCGGTGAACTTGCGGGGCACGTTCCACACGCCCGAGCGCAGGAACCCGCTCATCACGCCGATGCCGATCTTCCAGGACGGCGCGCTCTCCACCGGCCGCCAGTCGGCCCCGCCCAGCGGCACCGCCGGCGCGGACGTCCCCGCCGCCGGCAGGTCGCGGGTGAGCGGCGCCAGCTCCCCGTAGGTCTTCGCCGCGTACACCGCGTCGAGCCGCTCGTCCAGTTCGGCCAGGGTGAGCCGCCCGTCGCCGGCCGCGTCGCGCAGCACCTGCGCGACCCGCTCCCGATCGGCGTCACCGGCCCGCATCTCCGGCGCTCCGGGCATCCCGGACTGCTCGGGCAGGTTCGTCATGCCCGCAGCCTAAACCGCCCCCGCCCGCCCCGCGACCCGCGCGCGGCACGGTCGCGTCACGACGGCGTCACGCCGGTTCGAGGCGGACGACGACGGACTTGGAAGTCGGGGTGTTGCTGACCTCGGCGGTGCTGTCGAGCGGCACCAGGACGTTCGTCTCCGGGAAGTAGGCGGCGGCGCAGCCGCGGGCGGTGGGGTAGGAGACGACGCGGAAGGCGGGGGCGCGGCGCTCGGTGCCGTCCGACCACTCGGAGACGAGGTCGACCGTCGCGCCGTCGGCGACGCCGAGGGCGGACAGGTCGGCCGGGTTGACGAAGACGACGCGGCGTCCCGCCTTGACGCCCCGGTAGCGGTCGTCGAGGCCGTAGATGGTGGTGTTGTACTGGTCGTGGCTGCGGACGGTCTGCAGCAGGAGACGCCCCTCGGGGACCCGCAGCACCTCCAGCTCGTTGACCGTCAGGTTGGCCTTGCCGGTCGCGGTGGGGAACCGCCGCTCGTCGCGGGGCGCGTGCGGGAGGGTGAAGCCGCCCGGCTCCCGGACGCGGGCGTTGTAGCCGGCGAAGCCGGGGACGACGCGGGAGACGTGGTCGCGGATCACGTCGTAGTCGCGCTCCATGGCGTCCCAGCCGATGGCGGAGCCGGGGAGCGCGGCCTTCGCGAGGCGGCACACGATCGAGACCTCCGACAGCAGGTGCTCGGACGCCGGGGCCAGCCGCCCCCGGGACGCGTGGACCATGCCCATCGAGTCCTCGACGGACACGAACTGCGGCCCGGACGCCTGCACGTCGAGCTCGGTGCGGCCGAGCGTCGGCAGGATCAGCGCCAGCTCGCCCGTCACCGCGTGCGACCGGTTGAGCTTGGTGGACACCTGCGCGGTCAGCCGGCACCCGCGCAGCGCCGCCTCGGTGACCGCCGAGTCGGGGGTGGCGCGGACGAAGTTGCCGCCCATCCCGAGGAACAGCCGGGCCCTGCCGTCGCGCATGGCGCGGATCGCGTCCACGGTGTCCAGCCCGTGCTCGCGCGGCGGCTCGAAGCCGAACTCGGCGGCGAGCGCGTCCAGGAACGCGGGCTTCGGCTTCTCCCAGATGCCCATCGTCCGGTCGCCCTGCACGTTGGAGTGGCCGCGCACCGGGCAGACGCCCGCGCCGGGGCGGCCGATGTTGCCGCGCAGCAGCAGGAAGTTGACGATCTCCCGGATCGTCGGCACCGAGTTGCGGTGCTGGGTGAGGCCCATCGCCCAGCAGACGATGATCTTCTTCGCGGCGAGGACGTCGCCGAGCGTCGCGGCGATCTCGCCGCGGGTGAGGCCGGTCGCCTCCAGCACGTCGTCCCAGTCGAGGGCGAGGACGTGCTCGCGGAACGCAGCGAAGCCGTGCGCGTGGGCGTCGAGGAACTCCTCGTCGAGGGCGCCGGGGGCGTCCGATTCGAGGAGCAGCCGGTTGAGCGCCTGGAACAGCGCCAGGTCGCCGTTGAGCCGGATCTGCAGGAACCGGTCGGCGAGGACCGTGCCCTTCCCGGTGACGCCGGACGGCCGCTGCGGGTTCTTGAACCGCATGAGCCCCGCCTCGGGCAGCGGGTTCACCGCGACGATCCGGGCGCCCTCCTTCTTGGCCCTCTCCAGCGCCGACAGCATCCGGGGGTGGTTGGTCCCCGGGTTCTGCCCGACGACGAAGATGAGGTCGGCCTGGTAGAGGTCTTCGAGGAGGACCGAGCCCTTGCCGATGCCGATGGTCTCGCTCAGCGCGGACCCGGACGACTCGTGGCACATGTTGCTGCAGTCCGGCATGTTGTTGGTGCCGAACGCGCGGGCGAACAGCTGGTAGGCGAACGCGGCCTCGTTGCTGGTGCGGCCCGAGGTGTAGAAGACGGCCTCGTCCGGGGAGCCGAGGGCGGTCAGCTCGGACGCCAGCAGCCCGATCGCCTCGTCCCACCCGATGGGCTCGTAGTGCTCGGACCCGGCGCGCTTCACCATCGGCTCGGTGAGCCGGCCCTGCTGCCCGAGCCAGTGGTCGGAGCGCCCGGCCAGCTCCGCGACGGTGTGCCGGGCGAAGAACTCCCGGGTGACGCGGCGCGTCGTCGCCTCCTCCGCGACGGCCTTCGCGCCGTTCTCGCAGAACTCGGCGATGTGCCGGTGGTCGCCCTCCGGCCACGCGCAGCCCGGGCAGTCGAACCCCTGCTTCTGGTTGACGCGCAGCAGCGTCAGCGCCGTCCGCGCGGCGCCCATCTGCGCGTACGACTGGCGCAGCGCGGCCGTCACCCCGGGCACGCCCGCCGCCCACGTCTTCGGCTTGGTGACGTCGAGACCCGAATCGTCGAAGTCGTCGGCGGGCGCCTTGCGCGTCATGGGGCAACACATCCTCGGGGTAGGCGGCTGCCTCCACTGTCGCACGGCGGGCGCCGTTATTGGGGCGGCCCTTCCGCCAGCTGGAGCGTGGCCTGCATGCGGGCGCCCTGCCTGGTCGTCCACTCGACGCGGACGCTGTCGCCCGGGTGGCGGCCGAGCATCAGGGAGGTGAGCGTCGACGGGGAGTCCACGGCCTCGCCGCCGAAGGCGACGATGGCGGCGCCGACCGGGATGCCGGCCGCCTCGGCGGGGGTGCCGGGCACGACCTCGGCGACGAGCGCGCCGGGGGAGCGGCCGTTGGAGCGGACCTTGACGCCGAGCATGGCCGTCCGCCCGATGTGCACGGTCGAGGACGCCTCGCCGCGCTGGATCCGCCGGGCGATCTCCAGCGCCCGGTCGGACGGGATGGCGTAGCCCCGGTGCTCCTTCGCGGGCGTGGCGCCCCGCGTCGACAGGCCCGCGGACGCGGCGGTGTTGACGCCGATGACCTTGCCGCGGGTGTCGAGCAGGGGGCCGCCGGAGTCGCCCGGCTTGATCGGCGCGTTGGTCTCGATCAGCCCGGTGAGCCGCTCGGAGGTGCCGTTGGTGTCGTCGCGGGCGGTGACGGACTGCTCCAGCCCGGTGATCTTGCCGGTGACCACGCTGGGGTTGCCGCCCTTGCCGCCCGCGTTGCCGACGGCGGTGACGACGTCGCCGATGTCCGCCCCGGCCGCGGAGCCGAACGCGGCGGTCTTCAGCCGGGACGCGCCGGCCAGCCGGATCACCGCGATGTCGCCGGCCCGGTCGTAGCCGACGACCTCGGCCGGGTAGGTGCGGCGGTTGTCGGTGTCGGTGCCCCGGATCGCGGTGGCGCCCCGGATCACGTGGTTGTTGGTCAGCACGAGGCCGGCCGCGGTGAGCACGATGCCGGTCCCGGCGGCGCGGGTGCCGTTCAGCTCCTGCTCGGTCTCGATGTTGACCACGCCGGGCCGCCGTCCGCTGGGCTTGGACGGCTTGGCCGCCGCGGTCGTGACGGGCGCCGGCGCGTCCTCGGGCGCGCCGTTCTCCATCACCCGGCAGCCCGGCGCGAGCAGGGCCAGGAGCGCGACCAGGAGCATCGGAACCGCGGCGCGGGCGCCGCGACGCACGGGGTCTTCGCTCACCTCGGTGCCTCCTCCCGCAGATTCCTCCAATGATTCCCGATACCGGGGAAATAGTCCGAAAAGTGGAGGAGGTGGCTCCGTGCCGCCGGTCAGCGGGTGAAGTAGCGCCGCGGGTTGCCGGTCAGCATCTGGTCGAGCTGGGCCTCGGTGACGCCCGCGGCGCGCAGCGCGGGCAGGACGTCGTCGCTGATGTGCCGGTAGTTCCAGTTCGGCTGCATCGCCGGGACGGTCGCCGGGTCGGGGCCGAACCAGTCGATGAAGCAGCTCGCGTCGTGGCTGAGCACGATCCGGTCGGCGTACCCCTGCCCGCACAGCGCCGCGACCGTGGCGACCCGGTTCTCGGTCGGGTTGATGATGTCGAGGCCGAACCGGTCCATGCCGAGGATCGCGCCGGTGTCGGCCAGCTCCATCAGGTAGTCGAGGTCGTTGCTGTCGCCCGCGTGCCCGATGACGACCTTGGTGAGGTCCACGCCCTCCTTGCGCAGGACGTCCACGACCTTGCGGCCCGCGTGGATCGAGCTCTCGGTGTGGACGGTGATCGGCGCGCCCGTCTCCCGGTGCGTCGCGGCGACGGCCCGCAGGATGCGCTCGACCCCCGGGGTCAGGCCGGGGGAGTCCACGGCGCACTTGAGGAACGCGGCCTTGACGCCCGTCCCGGCGATGCCCTCGGTCAGGTCCCGGGTGAAGTCGGCGATCATCGGGTCGGGGCCGTCGTCCACCATCGTGCCGGGGCCCCGGTGCAGGAACTGGAACGGGATGTCGTGGTAGGTGTAGATGCCCGTCGCGACGATGATGTTGAGGTCGGGGACGAGCTCGGCGATCCGCTGGATCCGCGGGATGTAGCGGCCGAGCCCCCAGACGGTCGGGTCGGCGATCGTGCGGATGCCGCGCTCCACCAGCTCCCCGAGCTTCGCGGCCGCGTCGGCGACCTTCTCCTCCTCGTCCCACCAGTCGCCCGCGCCGTAGTTCTCGACGTTCTCGGTGCCGAGGACGAAGACGTGCTCGTGCATGAGGGTGCGTCCCAGGCCGGTGACGTCGACGGGGCCGCGGACGGTCTCTACTGCGGGCATCGGCTCTCCCTACGCTGGGCCTGCGCGCCACCGGGCCGCCGGGGCGCATACCGACCGGTCGGTTTCTGGCAAGCTAAGACGCGGGACGCGCCCGCGTCAATGCCCCGCTCCGAAGGAGGTGCCCCCCGGTGACGGGTACACAGCAGCCGCCGGACACGGAACAGGCGCCGGAGCCGGCCGCGCCCGCGCGGCGGAGTGCGGTCGAGCGCCGGATCCTGGACGCCGCGCTCCGGCTGTTCGCCGAGCGCGGCTTCGACGGGACGTCGGTCCAGGGCATCGTCGAGGCGGCCGAGGTCACCAAGGGCGCGCTCTACCACTACTTCGACTCCAAGGACGATCTGCTCTACGAGATCTACCACTCGCTGATCGCCCGCCAGCTCGGCGACCTCGACGCCGTCCTCGCCCGCGGGCTGCCGCCGCGCGAGGCCGTCCGCGGGGTGCTGACCGGGCTGATCCGCAGCACCGCCGAGCACATCGACGAGGCGAAGGTGTTCGCCCGCGAGAAGGACCGGCTGGACGACGCCCGGATGCGCGCCCTGCGCGCGGACCGCCGCCGCTACCACGAGACGTTCCGCGGCCTGATCGAGCAGGGCCAGCGCGGCGGCGTGTTCAGCGACGCCACGCCCGCCGAGACCGTGACGATCGTCGCGCTCGGCATGGTGAACCAGATGCCCGCCTGGTACCGCCCGGACGGCCCGAAGAGCGCGGAGCTGCTGGCCGAGGAGGTCGCCGGCTTCGTCCTCGCCGCCCTGGTGGCGCCGCCGTCCGCGTAGCGCCTGTTCCCGTCTGACGCCTGGTCCGGCCTAGCGCCTGGTCTGCAGGTGCAGGGCGGCGTCGCGGACGTCGGCGAGCTCGGCGTCCCAGTCCGCGGGCGGCGCCAGCGGCGCCAGGACGAACTTCGACAGCCCCGCGCCGACGAGCCGCTCCAGATGGGCCGCCAGGCCGTCGAGGTCGGGCACCAGGTCGTCCAGCGGGGCGGGTCCGCTGATCCGGCGCACCCGCGCCAGCCGGGCCTCCGCCTCGGGCGGCAGCGGCCCGCGCCGGTAGGGCACGACCGCGCCGAAGTGCTCCTCCTCGATCTCGCGCCCGGCCCCGGCCGCCGCCTCCTGGACGGCCCGCCGCCCGCGCTCGCCCTCCGCCGGGGTGGTGAACGCGGCGAGCCACCCGTCCGACAGCCGCCCGGTGCGGCGCAGCTCCGGCTCGGACGTCCCGCCCATCCACACGTCGAACCCCCGCGCGGCGGGCTTCGGCCGGACGCGCAGCGCCTCGTAGCGGAACCGGGGGCCGTCGTGGGTGACCTCGTCCTCGGCCCAGAACCGGCGCAGCAGCGGCAGCGCCTCCTCGAAGATCGCGGCGCGCTCCTCCCGGCGGACGCCGAACGCCTGCTGCTCGCCCGCGTGCCGCTGCCCCAGCCCGAACGCGGGCAGCAGCCGCCCGCCGGACAGGACGTCCAGCGAGGCCAGCTCCTTGGCCAGCACGGCGGGGGAGCGGCCCGGCAGCGTCATGACTGCGGTGCCGAACTTGATCCGGGACGTCAGCGCCGCCGCGTAGGCGAGGGTCACGACGGGGTCCAGGGCGGGGCCGGTGACGCGCTCGGAGACCCAGAGGGAGTCGAAGCCCTCGCGTTCGAGGCCGAGCGCGAGCGCGCCCAGCGCGTCGGGGGTGAGGGTGGACGCTGCCGGGGCCATGCCGATGCGGACGATCACCCGTCGAACCTACGCCGAGTCAGTTCTGTGACGCAACCTTCGGCGGCCGGGTCGCGCCGGCGGCGACCGCCGCGGCGAGCACCGCCAGCACGGCGATCGACACCGCCATCGGGACGGCGGTGTCCGGCCCGGCGATCCCGGCGAGCGGCGCGGCGGCGCCGCCCAGCGCGAACTGCGTCACGCCGAGCAGCGCCGAGGCGCTCCCGGCGACCCGCGGCGGCCGCCCCCACAGCGCCAGCGCGGTCGCGTTCGGCAGGACCAGCCCCTGCCCCGCCGCGACCAGGAACAGCGCGGGCAGCACCCCGGGCAGGCCCGCGCCCCCGAGGACCGCGGCGAGCAGGCCGATGCCGCCCGCGGCGACGACCGCGAGCCCGGCGGCCAGCAGCAGCCGCAGCGCGACCCGCCCGGCGAGCGCGCCGCCGAGCTGCCCGGCGGCCACGATCCCGAGCGAGTTCGCGCCGAACGCCAGGCCGAACGCCTGCGGCGACATCCCGTAGACGCCCTGCAGCACGAACGGCGACCCGGAGATGTAGGTGAACATCGCCGCGAACGCCAGCCCTATCGTGAGCGCGTACCCGGCGAACGCGCGGTCGCGCAGCAGCGCGCCGAACGTCCGCGCCGTCGCGCGCACCCCGCCCGTCTGGCGCCGCTCCGGCGGCAGGGTCTCCTCCAGCCCGGCGAGCGAGCCGAGGAACAGCGCCACGCCCGCCCCGGCCAGCACCGCGAACACGCCCGGCCACGGGACGAGCCGCAGCAGCTGCCCGCCGAGCACCGGCGCGAGGATCGGCGCCAGCCCGTTCACCAGCATCAGCACCGAGAAGAACTTGGCCGCCGCGATCCCGTCGTAGAGGTCCCGGACGACCGCCCGCGCGATCACGATGCCGGCGGCCCCGGCGGCGCCCTGCACCAGCCGCAGCGCGATGAGCGTCTCCACGGTCGGCGCGGCCGCGCACAGCAGCGACGCGGCGGCGTAGGCGGCGAGGCCCGCGAGCAGCGGCCGGCGCCGCCCGAGCGCGTCGCTCAGCGGCCCCGCGACGGCCTGCCCGACCGCGAGGCCGGCGACGCACGCGGTGAGCGTGAGCTGCGCCTGCACCGCACCGGTCGACAGGTCCTCGGTGAGCGCGGGCAGCGCCGGCAGGTACATGTCGATCGACAGCGGCGCGACGGCCGTCAGCGCGCCGAGCAGGAGGATCAGCACCAGCCGCCGGTCGGGCGGCCCGGCGGGGCGGGGGTCGGCGCTCCGGCCGGCCGTCCGTGTCATGGGGGCTCCGTTGGGGGCGGGCCCGCCCGGCCGCGTTACGGGCGCGGCCGGGCGGACCCGGGACCGGGGGCTCAGACGGTGGTGACGACGCTCTCGTAGTCGAGGCGGGGGTTGCGGGCGAACCAGGCGTCCGGGCCCGGCCTCCCCACGTTGATCATGGCGATCGGCCGGACGTCGCCCTGCGGGAAGAACTCCTTCTCGACGGCGTCCGCGTCGAACCCCGTCATGGGCCCGGCGGCGAGCCCCGCGGCGCGGATGCCGAGGATCAGGTAGCCGAGCTGGAGGGTGGCGTTGAACCGGGCCAGCTCGGGCCGCTTCGGGTTGCCCGCCATCGCCTCGCGGGCGCCCTCCCGGTGCGGGAACGTGACCGGCAGGTGCTCGTGGAAGTCCTCGTCGGCGGCGGCGATCAGCGTCAGCGGCGCGGCGACGGTCTTCGCGCGGTTCCCCTCGCTCATCAGCGGGGCGAGCCGCTCCTTGCCCTGCGGGCTGCGCACCGCGACGATCCGCAGCGGCTGCATGTTCATCGCCGTCGGCGCCCACTTGACCAGGTCGTAGACGGCGCGGAGCTGGTCGTCGCCGACGGGCTCGGTGCTGAAGGTGTTCGCGGTGCGGGCCTCGCGGAACAGCAGGTCCTGGGCGGCGGTGTCGAGGGCGAGCAGCGCCTCGGGCGCGGGTGTCGTCATGGAGTGCCTCTCGGAGCGGGGAAGTGTTCCGACAGGCGTCAAGCCGATGACGGTCCGTTATCTTCCATGTCAGGAGGTGGGCTCCGTCACACGGCTCAGAACGGGAACCGCTCGGCGGCGGCGACGGCCGCCCCGGTGACGGTGGCGACGGTCAGCGCCGACACCCCCGCCAGCACCGCCCAGCGCCCGACCTGGTAGCCGACGGGGACGCGGCCCGCGCCGCGCCCCCGCACGGGCCAGGGGGCGCGCAGCGGCGCGGTGCCCGGCGGGTCCTGCGGCGCGTCGGTGAGCGGCGCGTCGCCGTCCGCCGCCCCGGCCGGGCCGAGCCCCGTCACCCAGCCGAGCAGGTCGGCGACGTCCGCCGGGTCGGTGGCGAGCCCCGACGCGAAGTACCGCACCTGCGCGGCGACCTGGTCCAGCGTCCGGACGGTGTTGCCGAGGCCGACGCGCCCGAGCCACTCGCGCAGGTCGGTGTCCTCGGCGAGGCAGCGGCCGACCTCGGTGCGGGCCAGCAGGTCGGTCTTGGTGACGACGACGGCGACCCGCTTCTGCCGCCCCTGGTCGGGGCGCGACCGCAGGTCGTTCAGCACCCGCTGCAGCGTGTCGGCCGGGTCCTCCTCCGAGGACGCGGCGGCGTCGTCGATGAACGCGCGCTCGTCGCCGGTGAGGGTGCGGCGCAGGTGGGGGAGGGCGAACGGGTCGACGATGAACAGCAGCGCCTCGCTGTGGTCCAGGTAGCGCAGCGACTCGACCTCCGTCGCGCCCGTGTAGTGCTCGCCGGCGGGGTCGAACAGGTAGAGGATGCGCCGCGCGCGCCCCGGCAGCTCGACGTCCACCATGGTGGCCAGGGGCAGCTCGGGGCCCGTCTTGGCGAGGCGCCCGCCGCGCTGGAACTCGCGGATCGCGCCCGCGTACGCCTGCGCGTGCCGCTGCTCCACGAACGCGAGCCGCCCGTGGGCGGCACGGGCCCGCGCGTGCAGCGCCCGGATGCCGAGGACCATGAACGTCGTCTTGCCCGCGGCCGGCCCGCCGACGAACGGCAGCGGCTCCACCCGGACCCGCCCGATCCGCTCCGGCAGCCGCCCGCCGCAGTGCGGGCAGTACGCCGCGAGCCGGAACCGCCCGAGCGGAACGGTGGTGGGCAGCCGCGCCCCGCACCGGCACACGTTCCGGAACGCGCCGCCCGCGCCGGGCGAGAGCCGCCGGTGCCGCGCCCCGCACCCCGGGCACTCGTACTCCGGCAGGCCGATCCGCTCGTAGCAGAACGGGTGCGGGCAGGTCTGGAGGATCCGCCCGTACATCATGAAGCCGCGCTCCACCGCCGCGAGGACGAGCACGCACGCCAGCCACGCCGCGAGCCCCACCGCCGCGACGACCCCGTACAGCAGGGTCAGCGCCAGCACGAACACCGACGCGGGCACGGCGGCGGCGACGATGCCCGCGCACAGCGCCAGCCACACCGGGAAGACGAAGAACCCCCACGGGCCGCCGAGCAGCGTCCGCGTCAGCCGGGTGACGATGGCGCGGGCCGTCCGGTACACCTGCGGGACGACCGTCCGGCTGATCGTCCACCAGTCGCGCCACACCTGGCCGAGCAGGTAGTGCCGGTACGCGGTGTCCGGCGCGGCGACCGGCGACGGGCCCTCCAGGCTGGACGGCGCGAGCGTCCGGCACGCGTGCAGGTAGTACACCCCCAGCGCGGCGGCCCCGGCGACGACCAGCGTGGCGGCGAACAGCACCGGGAACACGTACATGAACCCGAGCCACATGGCGGCCAGCCACACGGCGATCAGCAGCAGCACGATGATCGGATGCACGCGGTCACCCCCCGCCCTCGGCGAGCAGGTCGCGGAGCGCGGCGCGCAGCTCGGGGCTGCGCGACAGCCGCGCCTCGAGCTGCCGGCCGGCGAGCCAGCGCCCCGCCGCCGCCCGCGCCCACGCGTCCAGGGACGGCTCGGCGACGCCGCGCCCGCGCAGCCGCAGCACCACCTCGACCAGGTCGTTGCGCTGGTCCACCTCGCGGCCGAGCAGCGGGCCCCGCCCGGCCCGCACGCGGCCCGCCAGTTCGGCGGTCCACCGCTCGGCGACCCGGGCGCGGACGGGCGCGGGCAGCGCCGCGAGCAGCTCCGCCCGGTACCGCGGCGGCCGCGCGGCCAGCCGCCGCACCGCCCCGGCGAACGCCTCCCCGGCGAGCTGCCGGGACGCGCCGCCGGCCGCCGCGATCCCGGCGAGGGCGCGGGCGGCGCGCTCGGGGCCGGCGGTGACCGCCGCCGCGTACGCCTTCACCACGGCGGCGTCGCGCCCGGCGCGGCCGTCCGGCATGAGCTCCGCGACCCGCTCGGCGAGCCGCAGCGTCGCGGTGTCGGTGAGGCGCTCCCCGCCGGGGAACGCCAGCCGCGTGAACGTGCGGGACGGCAGCCCCGCCAGCGCGGGATGCGCGCCGTGCGCGTCGAGCAGGTCGGTGCACTCGCCGGCGGACGGCGGCGCCTCCCACACCTCGCGGAGCGCGTCGTCGAGGCCGTCGCACTCCAGCCGCAGCAGCTCGCCCGTCACCGCTATCCGGCGCCCCGGGCGGCGGCGGGCGACCGAGGTCAGCACCGTGACCGCGGCGTCGGGCGCCGCCCGCAGCCGCTCGGCGTGCCGGTAGAGCAGGTCGCAGTGGTCGGGGGTGAGCGCGGACGCCCGCCCCGCCGCGAGCCCGGCGACCACCCCGTCCAGGACGTCGTCCCGCAGCGCGGCCGGGGCGTGCTCGTGCACGGCGAGCGCCAGGCCCGGCCCCATGGACGGGACGCCCGGCACGAGGTCGCGCCACACCCAGCCGGGGATCGCGGGCCCGCGCCGCGCCAGCAGCTCCGCCGCCGCGCCCTGCTCCGCGGCGGTGACGTCCGCGTCGCCCCGGCACAGCGCCAGCAGCGCGGCGGCGCCCTCCCGCGCCGGGTCGTCCGGCGGCGCCAGCTCGCCGAGCGCGTCGAGGCCGCCGAAGTCGGCGCCGCGCCAGCAGTCCGCGACGGTCCGCGCGAACCGGCTCGCCGCCCCGTCCGCGCCGCCCGCGCGCAGGTCGAACGCCGACGCGTGCGAGGCGTGGTGCCGCTCGCCCGCCCAGATCGCGGGGGTCGTGCCGACCAGGCGCTGCGCCGCGCCGTCCGGGTCGGCGGTGTAGGTGACGAACGACAGCCGCGCCGCCGCCGCGACCGGCAGCGAGTACGACACCACCGCGATCCACCGCGCGACCAGCTCGACGTCGTCGGCGACGAGCACGACGCGCCCGTGGCCGCGGGCGAGCACGCCGGCGACCGCGTCCACCAGCCGGGCGAGCAGCGCGTACGGGTCGTCCGGGCCGGACTCGGGGAGCCACGCGGCGAGGGCCTCGGGGGCGAGTGCGGCGGCCGGGTCCAGCTCGTCGAGCGGGTCGAGGACGGCGTCCGGCGCGGGCGCGTGCGCCCAGTGCGCGGCCTGCCACAGCTCGGCGGGCCGCATCCCCTCCAGCTCGTCGGGCTCGGCCACCACCGCGTGCGCGAAGAAGTTGCCGTACCGGCCCGAGTAGTCGCGGCCGAGGTAGCGGCAGCGCAGCAGCAGCGGGCGGCCGCCGACCCGGTCGTACAGCAGCGACACCGGGAACAGGCCCAGCTCGGCCTCGCCGGGGGACGGCGGCGCGTCCGGCGGCGGCCGGTACGACAGGTACGGCGTCACGCCCGCCCGGACCCCGTCCGGCAGGCCGGGCGTCTCCGCGACGAACTGGAACCCGGCCCGGCCGGTCGGCCCGCGCCGCGCCGAGGTGTAGTGCAGCTGCCAGGCCACTACCCACCCCCGGGGCGGACGCCGTCCAGCATCCCGAACCGGTACAGCAGCCAGAGCAGCGGGTCCTCGGCGCGGTACGGGCGGACGCCGCCCGCGCCGACCCGGCCGCCCTCGGGGACGCCGCCGAGCGCCGACAGCCCGAACAGCGCGTGGTGGGCGTACTGCTGCCCGAGGTAGGTGTCGAGCTGCCCCGCCTGCCACTCGTGCAGCAGCGCCCGGACCTGCTCGTCCACCGCGTCCCTGTCGTCGAGGTCCAGGACGCCCTGCCCGGACCGCGACCGGTGCAGCGCCGACTGCCGCAGCAAGCCCGGCCGCAGCACGTCGATCTTGGTGAGGGCCACCGCGACCGGCACCGGCAGCGGCGCGCCCGGCCGGGTGCCGTGCCGCTGCCGCAGCGCCTCGGTGACCCGGGCGATGATGTTGAGCGGCTCGCTGTCGGGGTCGTCGCCGGCCGCGCGGGGCCCGGGCACCGCGTCCCGCACGCCCGCCCGCGCGCCCGGCAGCTCCAGCGGGTCGACCAGGAAGATGACCGCGTCGGCGGCCTCCAGGTAGCGCAGGTGCAGGTCGGTGGCCTCCCGGCTGCGCAGGTCCTCGCCGGCGGTGTCGAACAGCACCAGCGCCAGCGAGTCGTTGCGGGACCGCGCGAAGCGGCCCCGCCGCGTCCGCGTCAGCAGGTACACCAGCGGCTCGCGCGGCCCGGTCGCGGCGCTCGCCGTCGTCGGCAGCAGCCGCCGCTCCTCCAGCAGCGGCCGCGCGAAGTCGCGCTTGTACCGCTCGATCGTCCGGTCGTCGCACGCCACGAGCGAGGCGTCCAGCTCCGTCCCGACCCGGTTCATCAGCTCGTGCAGCAGCACCGCGATGTAGGTGCTCTTCCCGGCGTTCTTCGCCCCGACCAGCGCGACGATCCGGCCCGGCGAGTCGCAGTACGCCGACGGCAGCGGGTTGTGGCACTCCGGGCAGGCGCGGTTCCCGGTCGGCAGCCCGCAGTCGGGGCAGTCCGCGCGGCCCTTGCGCCCGGACGCGGCGAACACCGGCGGCAGCGACGCGCCCGCCGTCGAGCCCGTGTAGGCGGCGAGCGACTCGTCCAGCACCGGCGCGCAGCCCCGCCGCCGGCCCGCCTGCCCGCGGCACCGGAACAGCACCCGCTGCGGCGCCACCGCCGCGAAGCAGTAGGGGCAGGTGATGCCCTG
Organism: Actinomadura sp. NPDC049382; assembly: GCF_040677125.1. Taxonomy (NCBI): domain Bacteria; kingdom Bacillati; phylum Actinomycetota; class Actinomycetes; order Streptosporangiales; family Thermomonosporaceae; genus Actinomadura; species Actinomadura sp. NPDC049382. The sequence continues at coordinate 2,323 of NZ_JBFARO010000107.1, read as the reverse complement.
CCTGGACGGCACCCCGGGGAACCCCGCCCGGGCCAGCGGCCGCGTCATCCGGCGACCTGCAGCCGACGGACGGGCGGGTCGCTCAGCTCGACGCCGTCGTCGTCGGCGAAGCAGCGCAGCCAGTACGGGCCGGACGCCGCCGGCGCCGCCAGCGACAGCTCGCCCGGCACCGGCACCTGCTCCCACGCGCCGAGCGTGTCGCCGTCGCCGGGGCGGTGCGGCATGACCCGCCCGGCGCGCAGCACCAGCGACAGCCGCGCCACCCGCAGCGGCCGCGACGCGGTGAGCCGGATCGTCAGCGACCGCCGCCACGGCGGCCCCGACCGCTGCACGTCGTAGTGGACGACCGCGCGGGCCGCGAGCGCGGTCGTCACCGGCGGCCCGGTCACCCGCGCGCCGCCGACCGTCCCGGCCGCGGCGACCGACAGCGCCACGGCCGCCTCCTCGGGGGCGGGGATGCGGATGCCGCCCTGGGTGTCGTACGCGGCGCGCGTCACCACCTCCGAGCGCTCGTCGCCGCCGACCGAGTACCCGAGGGCGACCTCGGTGACGTCCGCCGGCCAGTCGAACCCGACGTGCACGTACGCGCCGCGCCGCTCGGCGACCAGCCGGCGCGGCGGCGGCAGGTTCACGTGCCGGTGGTAGGCGCCGACGGCGGCGGTGCCCTCCGCGACCGTCACCGCGAGCAGCCACCCGCCCGCGCCGGGCCGCACGTCCAGCCCGCCCGGCACCGGGGTGCAGGCCAGGCGCCGCGTCTCCCGCCGCACCTCCTCCAGCGGGACGACCGCGCTGCGCGGCCACGGCGGCGGCCCGTCCGACAGCACCAGTTCCACCGCCCCGTTCTTCGGCGGCGCGAACCGGACCCGCACCAGCCCCGGATCGGCGTCGTCGGCCGCCGCGCTCAGCTCGTACACGGGCTCGGGCGGCGCGGTCGGCGTGACCGACGCGCGCACCCCGTCCGTCATGACCTCGCGGCCCGCCGCGTCCAGGTAGACGGCGCACACCAGGTAGTGGAGGGTCCGGCCGTTGGGCACCCGCTCCCGGAACCCGTCCCGGCCCGCGGGCACGGCCCGCCCGTCGCGCAGGACGACGACCCGCGCCGCCTCCGCCGGGCACCGCCACCGCCCGGTGACCTGCCCGTCCCCGCCGGTCAGCGCGACGTCGCCGGGCTCCGGCCGCACCACGACGGGCCCCGCGGCGGCGGGCGCCGCGACGCCTTCGCCGCGCACCGCGAACACCCCGTAGTAGAGCGGGACGTTCACCGGGGGGCGCTCGTCCAGCGTCCCGGCGACGGGCTCCCCGTCGCGCACGTCGCGCGGCGCCCGGCCGGCCCGCCGCACGACGTGGTAGGTGATCTCGCCCGCCGTGGAGGGCGACGCCTCCCACGACAGCCTCACCGCGACGCCCGCCGCGCCGGCGCCGGTGTCGACGTCGGCGTGCAGGGCGGGGACGGGACGGGGCGGGAGCCGGCGCCGGTGGTGCTCGGCGCCGGGGAGGTCGCGGACGAGCCGCAGCGCGTCGGCGAGGAGGCGGAAGGCGCGGTCGGGGTCGGGTTCGGCGGCGGCGGTCTCGCGGAGGCGCAGGGCGGTGTCGAGGCGGTGCCGGGCCTCGGCGGCGAGCGCCTCCTCCTCCGGCGGCTCCGCGCCGGGGCCGGGCGGCGGGATCTTCGCCGCGTCGGCGAGCTCGGCGGCGGCGTAGACGTCGCCCGCGTCGAGGAGCGCGCGCAGCCGGCCCGCGGGGCCGCCGCCGGTGGCCGGGCCGCCCTCCCGGACGAGCGCGAACACCAGCCGGCGCGCGTCGCCCTGGTCGATGCCGAGGTCCTCGACCGCGTGCCGCAGCAGCGCCCGCTCCGAGGCCCGCTGCCGCAGCCGCTCGCGGAGCCGGTCGGTCACGTCGAACAGCAGCAGGGCGTGCGGGTCGGCGTCCGAGCGGAGCGCGGCGAGGACGGTGTCGGCGTGGGTGGTGCTCGTGTCGCGGCTGCGGCGCGCCCACTCGGCGCCCGCCGCCGCGACGGCGTCCCGGTCCAGGCGCGGGCCGCCGCCCGGCGCGGCGAAGCCGTCCAGGACGCGGATCGGCCCGGTCAGCCGCGCGCCGAACAGGAAGTCGGCGAGGTGCCGCTTGCCGAGCACGTCCAGCGACTCGCGCACCTTCCGGTACGCCGGGTAGGGCGCGGCGGCCGGCAGCGGGTCGGGCTCGCGGATCTCGATGCCGTCGGCGGCGGCCAGCCCGGCCAGCTCCGCGCGGGGCACGCCGCCGGTGCGGGCGATGCCCTCCAGCTCGGCGGGCGCCGCCATGCGCAGCGCCCCGGCGGCGTCGGCGAGTC
>NZ_JBFARO010000106.1:0-27431 GCF_040677125.1 Actinomadura sp. NPDC049382 | reverse complement strand
CTCAACGAACTCGCCGACGCCTACCCAGACCGCATCCAGTAAAGACAACCAGACCCACAACAAGATCATCTTTACACACTTCGAGTTACAGGCTCGGACCGCACCCGCGACGAGGGCTTCGCCGCCGAGGACGAGGCGCTGGCCGACCTCATCATGAGCGACGAGCTGCGCGCTGGCCTGTACGCGTTCGACCTCAGCCAATGGCGCGCGGCTTGGGCACCGGCGATGCGCCTCGGTCAGGGCACGTTCGGTCGGCGTTGTGTCTCGGTCAGGGCGCGTTCGGTCGGCGGGGTGAGCTGGGCTGGCGTGGCACGTTCGGCCGGGTGGGCCGTGGGTGATGGGGGTGTGGTTGGTGGGATTGCAGCGGGATTTAGGCGGGGGGGGGGGGGTTGGCTGAAAGTTTCGAAAAGTATCGGGCGGGTTCTCGGGTAAGGTACGCCGACCTGTGGGGGTGGTCAATGGTGGATTGTGGGTTGTCTTAAGTGGTTTGAACGAGGGGTTTTAGCGGCTGGGTGGGTTTGAGTGTGGGGGTTGGTGTCTTTGTGTGGGTCGTCTTGGGTTGCTTGACGGGGTGATCGGCCCGGCGTACGTTCGGCCGACGGGCTTCGAAAGGGATCGAAATGTTTCGGAGCCTTTGCCTTGGTGTGCAGAGTGCGATCGGAGATGTGTGGTGAGACGTGAACCCCATGCCCGGGGCAGGGGAGTGGGCGCGCTTGCGCGACACTCGATGCATCCGGGCGGTCGGATGGTCGCCGTGCTCCTGCTCGCGGTGGCCCTCGTCGCCGCGTCGTTAACCGGGGCGGAAGGGGCGCCGCGGGACGGTGGTGGGCCGGCCGCGCCGAAGATTGATGGTCACTGGGTCGACAGCTGGGTGTCGATGCCGCAGCTGACCGAGCCGGGGAACATGCCGCCTCCGCCGTTCACACAGGACGACGGGGTCTTCGACGACGCGACCCTGCGGCAGACCGTGCGGGTCTCCGTCGGCGGGCGGAACCTGCGGCTGCGGTTCTCCAACGCCTTCGGCGGCGCGGCGTTGCCCATCACGAAGGTGGCGGTGGCGCTCCCGGCCGACGGGCAGGCCGGGGTGGGCTCCATCGAGCCGGGGACATCGCGGTCCGTGACCTTCCATGGGCGTTCGTCCGTGGTCATCCCGGTCGGTGCGCAAATGGTGTCCGACCCGTTGCAGTTCCCTGTGGCGCCGCGCTCTGTCCTGACGGTGACGCTCTATCTGGCGGACGGTCAGGCGTCTACCAGCATCACGTCCCACCCCGGCTCCAGGACGACGTCCTACATGGTGGCCGGTGATCGTGTTGACGACGCTGATTTGTCCGCGGCGGCCCGTACTGACCACTGGTACTTCCTGAGCGGCCTTGAGGTGTGGGCCAAGCCCGCTACGGCGGCGGCCGTCATGCTCGGCGACTCACTGACCGACGGACGCGGGTCCACGACGAACAAGAACGACCGCTGGCCCGACCAGTTGTTGGACCGGTTGCAGTCGCATCCGGCGACGTCCGACATCGCCATCGTGAACCAGGCGGCCGGCGGCAACCGCGTCCTCAACGACGGGCTCGGGCCCAATGCGCTCGCCAGGCTGGACCGTGATGTGCTGGCTCAGAGCGGCGTCCAATGGCTCGTCGTCTTCGAGGGCGTCAACGACATCGGCACCGCGGAGGCTGCTCCGGACGCGCAGAAGCAGGTCGCGGACAGCCTGATCGCCGCCTACGACCAGATCATCGTCCGCGCGCACGCGCAGGGCATCCGGGTGTACGGGGCGACGCTGACCCCGTTCGGCGGCAACACCATGTACGACGACCCGGACGGGTACAGGGAGCGGGCGCGGCAGGCGGTCAACGCCTGGATCCGCACCAGCCGCCGCTTCGACGCGGTCATCGACTTCGATCGGGCGTCGCGCGATCCGGTCGCGACCGGCCGGCTGCTGCCCGCCTACGACGTGGGTGATCATCTGCATCTGAACCCCGCCGGGTACAAGGCCCTCGCCGACGCCGTTCCCGCGGGTCTCTTCCGGCAGCGGCCACTCCCGTCCACCTTCGGCTTCGACTAGAGGAGCGATCGGCGGCACCGCCGATCTCCATGTGAGCGCGCCAGCCGCCGCGGACCGGGTCGGCCGAGTAGTGGGAGCAGACGGTGACCCGAGCCTCCGGCGGCTGGCGTCCCCAACAGCGGCAAGGTGTCGGAGTCGGGGTGAGATGCGCATATCTTCATGCTCATGAGCGATGTGGCGTATGACCCCTGGTCGGCTGAGTTCGTGGCGGACCCCTACCCGGTGTTCGAGCGGCTCCGTGAGGAGCGCCCGGTCTTCTTCCACGAGCCCACCGGGCAGTGGGTGATCAGCCGGCACGAGGACGTCGACGCGCTGCTGCGCGATCGGCGGCTCGGACGGTCCTACCTGCACATCGCGAGCCACGAGGAGTTCGGCCAGGAGCCGGAGGCGGACTTCCTCAAGCCGTTCTGGGACCTGATCCGGGCCGGGATGCTGGACGTCGAGCCGCCCGTCCACACGCGGCTGCGGCGGCTGGTGTCGAAGGCGTTCACCGCCCGGATGGTCGAGGGCCTGCGCCCGACGATCCGGCGCCTCGCCGGCGAGCTGGCCGGGAACCTGGCCGCCGCGGGCGGCGGCGACCTGCTCGCCGAGGTCGCCGAGCCGCTGCCGGTGAACGTGATCGCCGAGATGCTCGGGGTGCCCGTCGAGGACCGCCACCTCCTGCGCCCCTGGTCGGCCGACATCTGCGGCATGTACGAGCTGAACCCGCCGGAGGACGTGCAGCGCACGGCCGTCCGCGCCGCCGTCGAGTTCTCCGACTACCTGCGCCAGCTGGCCCGCGCCCGCCGGGACGAGCCGCGCGACGACCTCATCACCGCCCTCGCCCAGGTCGTGGACGAGGGCGACCGCCTCACCGAGGACGAGCTGATCGGCACCTGCGTCCTGCTGCTCAACGCCGGGCACGAGGCCACCGTCAACGCGACCGGCAACGGCTGGTGGTCGCTGTTCCGCAACCCGGGTGAGCTGGAGCGGCTGCGCGCCGACGCGTCGCTCATCCCGACGGCCGTGGAGGAGCTGCTCCGCTACGACACGCCGGCGCCGATGTTCGAGCGCTGGGTGCTGGAGGACATCACGGTCGCCGGCGTCGACATCCCGCGGGGTGCGGAGGTGGCGCTGCAGTTCGCGTCCGCCAACCGGGATCCGGCGGTGTTCGCCGACCCGAACCGGCTCGACCTGTCCCGCGACCCGAACCCGCACATCACGTTCGGGCTCGGCGTCCACTACTGCCTGGGCGCCCCGCTCGCCCGCATCGAGCTCGCCGAGTCGTTCGGCGCGCTGCTCCGCGCGGCGCCCGGCCTTCGCCTGGCGGCCGAGCCGGCCTGGAAGCCGGGTTACGTCCTGCGCGGCCTGGAGGCGCTCCACGTGGAGTGCTGAGACCCCAACGCGCCGACGAGCCGAAAGTGCCGTCGACTCGCGGCGTCGGCGTCGGCGTCGTCACGGCCGGTGGAGCGCGGTCAGGTGAGGATGGCCGGGAGCGGGATGCCGACGCTCTGGGCCAGCCATCCGAAGCCGCCCAGGCCGGCCGGGTCGATCAGTTCGGCGTCCTCGCCCGCGTGGCACAGGGCGGCGACGTAGGCGCGCGGGTCGCGGTGGGCGAGGTCCAGCGGCGGGCGGGCGCCGGACAGGCCGAGGGCGCGCAGCGCGTCGCGCTGGGTGGTCAGCAGGGTGGACGTGGCGCCGGCGCGCTCTCCGGCGGTGGTGCAGGCGTCCAGCGCGACGTGGGCGGTGACGTCGCACGATCCGTCCGGCACCGCGGGGACGGTGGCGCCGTCGCGGTAGCCGGTCAGCGTCCCGTACACGGGGCGGGCCTCGCGCGCGTGGGAGTAGTCGACGGCGATCGCGAGCCCGCGGGAGAGCCGTCCGACCACCGAGGCCCAGGCGTTGCAGCGGGGGTGGCCGATCTCGGCGCGGTCCCCGGGGTCGCGGAGCGGCCACCAGCGCTCCAGCCAGTCGCGGTCCTCGTCCGACGGCACGGGGCCGGGGCGCTCCAGGCCGGTGGACGGGTCGACGAGCATGGTCCGGACGCCGTCCGGCGTGTGCTCGACGACGTCCAGCGGCACGTTGTCGAGCCATTCGTTCGCGACGGCGAGGCCGGTGATGCGCTCGGGGAGGTCGGGCCGCCAGGTGATCCGGGACGGGACGTCCGCGGGCCGCGGCGCGATCTCCACCGCCGTCGGGACGAGCCGGGCGGCGAGGTCGTCGGGTGCGCAGGCCAGGATGTTGGCCAGCAGCCGTCCGGACCCGGCGCCGATGTCGACGACGTCCAGCCGCTCGGGGCGCCCGAGCAGGGCGTCGACCTCGGTGAGCAGGCGGACGATGGCGGCGGCGAACCGCGGCGAGGCGTGCACCGAGGTCCGGAAGTGCTCTGCCGGGCGTTCTCCGCGCCGGTAGAAGCCGTCCTCCCCGTACAGCGCCCGCTCCATCGCCGTGCGCCATGTCAGCCATTCGGAAACCAACGCCGCCACGCCTGTGACGTTACCGCGAGCTACACCGTCCCCTGCGCCGCCTGCTGTGGCGCCGTGGTGCGGCTGTGCTGTCCTGGTGCGGCGGGGCATCATGTGCGGTCTCCCAAGGGCTTGCATGGCCATCCTTGGGGTGGACGTGCGTCCGACCTGCGGCTGATCCATGGCTGACCAGCGTGTACATACCCTGTCGGCATGGTGGCGAACGGGTGGGAATGGCTGCGGCGTAAGAAGCCGCTGGTCGACGCGTTCTTCGCGGCCCCTGTCCTACTGCTCTCCCTGCCTTCACTGCTGGGCGGGACCTACGGGCTGAACAAGTACGTGTTCGTTACGGTGACGGTCGCGCTGACCGCTCCCCTCATTCTGCGCCGGACGTTCCCCCGCGCGGTCTTCGCCGTGGTGGCGCTGACGTCGTTCGTTCAGTGCGTGACGGGTGTGTACCCGGTGCCGGCCAACGTCGCCGTTCTGATCGGGGTCTACACGGTCACGGCCGGCGGCTCGTTCCGCTGGGGGCTCGCGTCGGCGCTCGTCGCCGAGCTCGGGGCGGGCATGGCCACGTGGCGCTATCCGTCCGGCGCCGATGACCGCAAGTACACGTTCGTGATGATGACGCTGCTGGTGGCCGGGGTGTACGTGCTCGGCCTCCACATGCGCACGCGCCGCGCCTACCTGCGCTCGGTGGAGGAGCGGGCGGAGCGGCTGGAGCGTGAACGCGACAACGAGGTCAAGGTGGCCATGGCCACCGAAAGAGCGCGTATCGCCAGGGAGCTGCACGATGTCATCGCGCACAACGTCAGCGTGATCGTGGTGCAGGCCGACGGGGCGTCCTACGCGATCGACACCGATGTGGGCCGGGCCAGGCAGGCGCTCGACACGATCTCCTCGACGGGACGCCTGGCGCTGGCGGAGATGCGGCGGCTCCTCGGCGTCCTGCGCGAGGACGACGACGCGGGGGCGTTCGCGCCGCAGCCGGGGGTCGCCGAGCTGGACGACCTGGTGGAGCAGGTCCGCGCGTCCGGGCTGGCGGTGACGTACCAGGTGGAGGGGACGCCGGCGGGCATGTCGGAGGGCCGGCAGCTCACCGTCTACCGGATCGTCCAGGAGGCGCTGACCAATACGCTCAAGCACGGCGGGCCGCGCGCGAACGTGGCGGTCCTGCTGCGGTACGGCGGCGACGCGCTGGAGATCCGGGTGCGGGACGACGGGCGCGGCGCGGCGGCCTTCGACGACGGCCGCGGCCACGGCCTCGCGGGGATGCGGGAACGCGTCGCCGTGTACGGGGGCGAGGTCCACGCGGCCCCGCGCGCCGGCGGCGGGTTCGAGGTGCTGGCGCGGATCCCGGTGCACGAGGAGGTCGCGGCGTGACCCGTGCGCGGCGGTGGACGGGCCGGGAAGCGACGGATGCGGCAGAGGCCGAACACGAGGCGGAGGGCGAGCATGACGGACTTTGATGACCTGGCGGAGCCGGCGGGGCCCATCCGGGTGGTGCTCGTGGACGACCAGGAGCTGGTGCGGGCCGGGTTCAAGATGGTGCTGGACGCGCAGCCCGACATCGAGGTCGTGGGCGAGGCGGGCGACGGCGTGCAGGCGTTGGAGCTGCTCCGGACGACGCGGGCCGACGTCGTGCTCATGGACGTGCGGATGCCGCGGATGGACGGGATCGAGGCGACGCGCCTGGTCGTCGCGCAGGCCGGGCCGAAGGTCGTCATCCTGACCACGTTCGACCTCGACGAGTACGCGTTCGCGGCGATCAAGGCCGGGGCCGGCGGGTTCATGCTGAAGGACGCCGGGCCGGCGCAGCTCATCGAGGCGATCAAGGCGGTGCACTCGGGGGACGCGGTGGTGGCGCCGAGCACGACGAAGCGCCTCCTGGACCGGTTCGCGGTGCATCTGCCGGACGCGGCGGAGAAGGCGAACGGCGCGCTGGAGACCCTCACGGAGCGTGAGGGCGAGGTGCTGCGGCTCGTCGCGCGCGGGATGTCGAACGCGGAGATCGCGGGCCGGCTCTACGTCTCGGAGGCCACGGTCAAGACGCATATGGGACGGATCCTGATGAAGCTGGGCCTTCGCGACAGGGTGCAGGCGGTCGTGTTCGCCTACGAGACAGGTCTAGTCAAAAGCGGTCAAAGGGGTCACACCCCGTAACGACTTGATTACCCCATGGTGACCATTTGCCTTCGGGATGGGGGACGGACTTGTCCTACCTGAGAGTAGCTGCGTAACTACCGTACGCGACGTCGTCTTCGCGGGCGACGTCGGCAATGTCAGAACGGGCCCGCTAAGCCCACGTACGGGAGGACTCTCATGTTCAAGAAGCTCGCCGCCACCGGCATCCTCGGCTTCGCGGTCGTCGGCTCCGCCCTGGCCTCCACGCCCGCCTACGCCTCCACCTACGGCGGCGGCCACGGCCACGGGCACGGCCACCACCACGGCGGCGGCGTCGGGAACAACAACCACACCAGCGGCAACGGCTCGATCCTGGGCGGCAACCAGGTGATCGTGCCGATCTCCGCCCCCATCAACGTCTGCGGCAACAACATCATCACCGTCGGCATCACCTCCGCGTCCTGCAAGGGCGGCGCGTCGGTGCACAACTGATCAACCCCTCACCGACAGGCCACTGACGGGGGCTCTCGCACCCGTCACCGGAGCGCCGGAGACCTCCCCAAGGTCTCCGGCGCTTCTCCGTTCTCCGGCGCTTCTCCGTTCTCCGGGCTTCTCCGTTCTCGGTGCGCAGCCGAGCGAGTTCACGGGAGCGCGCGCGGGCGGGTCAGCGGGGCGAGGGACGGCGCCGTACGACTCAGGTCGTACGCGGGCGGCGCGGATAGCCGGGAGGGGGACGCGGAGCGTGGACGCCGGGGCGATGGCAGCGGCGGCCCGGATTCCTAGCGTGGTTCCCGATCGATCGCGAACGCGACGACGACGCAGCACGACCCATGAAGGAGCCACCGTGACCAGCACGTTCACCGATCCGCCCGGGGGAGCCCCCGCCGCCGCGGCGCCGCCCGCCGTCACCGCCGAGGGCGTGTCGAAGGTGTACGGGTCCGGGGACGCGGCCGTGCACGCGCTGCGCGGGGTCGGCGTCGGGTTCGCCCGCGGCGCGTTCACCGCGATCATGGGCCCGTCCGGGTCCGGGAAGTCGACGCTGATGCACTGCCTCGCCGGGCTGGACACCGTCACCAGCGGGCGGATCATGCTCGGCGACGCCGAGATCACCGGGATGGGCGACCGGCAGCTCACGCTGCTGCGCCGCGACCGGGTCGGCTTCGTGTTCCAGGCGTTCAACCTGCTGCCGACCCTCACCGCCGAGCAGAACATCCTGCTGCCGATGGAGCTGGCCGGACGCAAGCCCGACCGTGCCTGGTTCCAGCAAGTCGTGGACGTTCTCGGCCTGCGCGACCGCCTAGCGCACCGGCCGAGCGAGCTGTCGGGAGGCCAGCAGCAGCGGGTGGCGTGCGCGCGCGCCATCGTCGCCCGTCCCGAGGTCATCTTCGCGGACGAACCGACCGGAAACCTCGACTCGCGTGCAGGCGCGGAGGTCCTCGGGTTCCTGCGCGCGTCCGTCCGGGAGATGGGCCAGACGATCGTGATGGTGACCCACGACCCGGTGGCCGCCTCCTACGCCGACCGGGTGGTGTTCCTACGGGACGGTGCGATCGTCTCCGAGATCTACCAGCCGACCCCTGAGGCCGTCCTGGACCGGCTCAAGTCCCTGGGGGCCTGATGCTGAAGACGACATTGGCGGGCCTACGCGCCCACAAGCTGCGGCTGCTGCTGACGGCGATCGCCATCACGCTGGGCGTCGGCTTCATCTCCGGCACGTTCGTCCTGACCGACACGATGAACAAGGGTGTGGCCAAGACGTTCGCCCAGTCAGCCGACAAGGTGGACATCGCCGTCCTCCCGGCTGAGTCATCGGACGACGGCCTGCCGCCCTCGCTGCTGCAGAAGGTCCGCGGCCTTCCCGGAGTCACCGACGCCCAGGGCGCCGTTAAGGGCGAGGCGGCCTTGGTGGGCAAGAACGGTAAGACGGTCGGCGACTACCCCACGATGGGCATGTCCGTGCCGTCCGGACGGCTGCTGCGCTACGACGTCGACAAGGGACGGCCCCCGTCCAACGGCGGTGAGACCGTCATCGACGGCAAGGTCGCCAAGCGGGAGGGCTTCGCCGTCGGCGACACCGTGACGGTCCTGGACGACAAGAACCGGCCGCACAAGTTCACCGTCGTCGGGCTGGTCGACTTCGGCATCGACCAGGAGGCGAGCATCTTCGGCGCGGTCGGGTTCGACCCGGTGACCGCGGCCCGCATGACCGGCGAGACGTCGTTCCAGGAGATCGACATCGCGGGCACCGTGACCATGTCCGCCGTGAAGGCCGCCGCCGGCCCCGGCCAGCGCGTCTACACGGGGGAGGAGCTGGGCGCGAAGCTGGCGAAGGCGGCGGGCGCCGACACGAAGATCATCCGCACCGGGCTGCTGATCTTCGCGCTGGTCGCGATGCTGGTGTCCGCCCTGGTCATCTACAACACGTTCGCGATCCTCGTCGCGCAGCGGATGCGGGAGATGGCGCTGCTGCGCTGCGTCGGCGCGACCCGCCGGCAGATCTTCGCCGGCGTCCTCACCGAGTCGGCGGCGGTCGGCCTGACCGGCTCGCTGCTCGGCCTCGGCGTGGGCGTCGGCCTCGGGCAGGGCGCGCTCGTGCTGATCAGCAACCTGAACGGCAACGTCTCCGTCACCGGCCCGTCGCTCGCGCTGCGGACGGTCCTGGTCGGCCTCGCGGTCGGCGTCGCCGTGACCGTCCTGTCCGCGCTGCTCCCCGCCCGCGCCGCCACCCGCGTCGCGCCCATCGCGGCGCTGCGCGCCGACGCCGAGCCGGGCGGCGGACGGTTCCGGCTCGGCGTGTGGCGCACCGCCGCCGCCGTCCTGCTCGGCGTCGCGGGCCTCGCCATCGGCGTGTTCGCGGCCCTGGTGATGGAGAAGGGCGAGGCCGCGATGTTCGCGGTGGCCTTCTCCGGCTGCGTCTTCTTCCTCGCGGTCGTCGCGGCGATGCCGGCGCTCGTCCGCCCGCTGGGACGGCTCGCGGGGGCGATCCCGGCGCGGCTCGGCGGCGTCCCCGGGCGGCTGGCGGTGGCGAACGCGCAGCGCGCCCCGCGCCGCACCGCCACCACCACGATCGCGCTGACCGTCGGCGTCGGGCTGATGAGCCTTTTCGCGGTCATCGGGGCGAGCAGCAAGGCGACCGCGAGCCACGAGCTGGACGAGCAGTTCCCCGTCCAGTACAGGATCGCCACCCAGAACGGCGAGGCCCTCCCGCGCGCACTTGGCGAAGACCTGCGCAACCGGCCGGAGGTCGAGAAGGTCGTCGAGCTCCGTGACAAGGAGACCAAGGTCGACGGCGAGGACGCGTCCATCACCACGGTCAGCGCGTCCGCGTGGGGCGACATCGCGAAGCCGGAGATGAAGACCGGCGCGCTCTCCGACCTCAAGCAGGGCACCGCGTTCGTGGACGAGAGCGCCGTGACCGGCTCGGGCTGGAACGTCGGCCGGACGCTCCAGGTCACGACGCGCAGCGGTACCGTCCCCGTCAAGATCAGCGGCGTGTACAAGATCGGCGGGCAGTTCAACGGGATCGTCCTGCCCGAGGCCGATTTCGCCCGGTACTTCGGCGCCGTGGACCCGTCCGAGATCTTCGTCAAGAGCAACGAGGCCGTCCCCGACGACCGGGTGCGCAAGGCCGTCGACCAGGCGGCGCAGCCGTACCCGGCGGCGAAGGTCGAGTCCAGCGCCGACTTCCAGCAGCAGCTGGAGGACGCGATCGACATGGTGCTGATGGTCTTCGGCGGGCTGCTCGCCCTCGCGATCATCATCGCGCTGTTCGGCATCGCCAACACGCTGACCCTCTCCGTCGTGGAGCGGACCCGCGAATCGGCGCTACTGCGCGCCCTCGGCCTCACCAAGCGCCAGCTCCGCCGGATGCTGTCGATCGAGGCGGTCGTGATGGCGGTGATCGGCGCGGTGACCGGGGTCGCGCTCGGGATCGTGTTCGGCCTGGCCGCGACCAGCGCGATGGCGGACGGTGCCGTGTTCGCCCTGCCCTATCTCCAGATCGCCGGGTTCGTCCTCCTGGCCGGCGCGGCCGGGACGCTCGCCGCCGTGATGCCCGCGCGGCGCGCCGCGAAGACGTCCATCGTCGAGTCCCTCGCGCATGACTGAATGGGAGGGCGGGGTGGCGCTCGTCACCCACCGGACCACGTGACCGGGTCCCATGGGTACTCTGGTTCGCGCCCGTCCGGTACCTACACGTGAGGACTGGAACGAAACCGATGGACCCCAACGTCACGCCCTCCTCCGGCGCGCCCGGAAACGCCCCCCGCGGGGGGGCGGAGGCCCCGGAGGACAGGCCCGCGCGGCTCGCGGTCGGCGTCGTCGGCGCCGGCCGCGTCGGCACGGCGCTCGGCGCCGCGCTGTCCCGCGCGGGCCACCGCGTGGTCGCCGCGGCCGCCGTGTCCGACCGGTCGCGGTCCCGCGTCGAGGAGCGCCTTCCCGGCGCGGACGTCGCCCCGCCGCAGGACGTCGTGGCGGCCGCCGACCTGGTGCTGCTGACCGTCCCCGACGACGAGCTGCCCGAACTCGCGGCCGGCCTCGTCGCCGCGGGCGTCCCCGTCACCGGGAAGCTGGTCATGCACACCAGCGGCCGGTACGGGACGGCCGTCCTCGACCCGCTCACCCGCGCCGGCGCGCTCCCCCTGGCCCTGCACCCGGCGATGACCTTCACCGGACGCCCCGACGACGTGAACCGGCTCACCGGCATCTCGTTCGGCGTCACCTCGCCCGAGCCGCTGCGGCCCGTCGCCGAGGCGCTCGTCCTGGAGATGGGCGGCGAACCGGTGTGGATCACCGAGGGCGCGCGCCCGCTCTACCACGCGGCGCTGGCCGGCGGCGCGAACCACCTGGTCACCCTGGTCGTCGAGTCGATGGACCTGCTGTCGCGGGCGGGCGTGGCCGAACCCGGCCGGATGCTCGGCCCGCTCCTCGGCGCAGCCCTCGACAACGGGCTGCGCCTCGGCATCGACGGCCTCACCGGCCCGGTCGCGCGCGGCGACGCCGGGACGGTCTCCGACCACATCGCCGAACTGGGCAAGGTGTCCCCGGAGAGCCGCCGCGCCTACATCGCCCTGGCCCGCCTCACCGCCGACCGCGCGCTCGGCGCCGGGCTGCTCAAGCCCGAAGACGCCGAACGCCTCCTGGAAGCCTTGGCCGATTGACCCTGGTCAGCCACCCCCCGTCCCTCCGCCCCCACCTCAGGAGGCCGCTTGAAACCCGTCATCGCGCGGACGCGTGAGGAACTGGCCGCGGCGCGCGCGCGTATCGAGGGCACGCTCGCGTTCGTTCCGACCATGGGCGCGCTGCATGAGGGGCACCTGTCCCTGATGCGCGAGGCCCGCCGCAATGCAGACAAGGTCGCCGTCAGCATCTTCGTCAACCCGCTCCAGTTCGGGCCCGGCGAGGACTTCGACCGGTACCCGAGGACGTTCGAGGCCGACGTCGAGGCGTGCGCCGCCGAGGGCGTCGACCTCGTCTTCGCGCCGACCCGCGACGTCATGTACCCGGACGAACCGCAGGTCACGATCAAGTCCGGACCGATGGGCGAGGTCGTCGAGGGCGCGGCGCGGCCTGGCCACTTCGACGGGATGCTGACCGTCGTGCTCAAGCTGCTCAACCTCGTCCGCCCCGACGCGGCGGTCTTCGGGGAGAAGGACGCGCAGCAGCTCGCGATGATCCGCCGCATGGTCGCGGACCTGAACGTGCCCGTGCGGATCGTCGGCGCGCCGACCGTCCGCGAACCCGACGGGCTGGCCCTCTCCAGCCGCAACCGCTACCTCTCGGAACCCGAGCGGCGGACCGCCCTCGCCCTGTCGCGCGCCCTCCGCGCCGGCGCGGACGCCGCCGACGACGGGCCGGACGCGGTCCTCCGCGCGGCCGGCGCGGTCCTCGACGGGGCCGCGACCGCCGACCCGCCCCTCGCACTCGACTACCTCGTCCTCGTCGACCCGGCGACCTTCACCCCCGCCGCCGGCGGCGGACCCGCCGTCCTCGCCGTCGCCGGCCGCGTCGGCGCCACCCACCTCATCGACAACGTTCACCTCCAGCTCGGCAAGGAGCACTGATGATCCGGACGATGTTCAAGTCCAAGATCCACCGCGCCACGGTGACGCAGGCGGACCTGCACTACGTCGGCTCGCTCACCATCGACCAGGACCTGATGGACGCCGCCGACCTCCTCCCCGGCGAGCAGGTCTCGATCGTGGACATCGACAACGGCGCCCGGCTGGAGACCTACCTGATCGCGGGCGAGCGCGGCTCCGGCGTCATCGGCATCAACGGCGCCGCGGCCCGCCTCGTGCAGCCCGGCGACCTGGTGATCATCATCAGCTACGCCCAGCTCACCGACGCCGAGGCCCGCGAGTTCGTGCCCACCGTCGTCCACGTCGACCGCTCCAACAAGATCATCTCCCTGGGCAGCGACCCCGCCGAGCCCGTCCCCGGCACCAAGACCACCCGAGGCGACCTGGTCCACGGCTGACCCCCCGGAGGACGGCCTCGCCAAGGCCGTCCGTCTGCGGGCGCGACCTGTCCTGCCCGGACGCGCAGGGCACGCGAGCTGTGGCGCCGGACCTCGACCGGGGCTGTCTGACGCATGGGGACGACCTGTCGTGCCTGGACGCGTATGGCGTGCGGCTGCGGGGCCTTGACCGAGGCCGTCCGTCGTGTGAGGCGACCGGCCGTCCGCGGGCGCGCAGGGCGTGTGAGCTGCGGGGGCGGGCGGTTTCGTCGGGAATGTGGGGGTCGGGCGTTCGGGTTCTCCGGGGTTAGGGTCATAATGACGAGAACCGATTCCGGAGGAGGGCTCATGATCCCTTCCGTGCTCCACGCCCCCGCGCCCGGCTGGACCGCCGAGGCCGACGTCGTCGTCGTCGGCTCCGGCATCGCCGGACTGGTCACCGCACTGCATTGCCGCCCGCACGGGCGGGTCCTGCTCGTCACCAAGGCCCTCCTGGACGCCGGGTCGACCCGGTGGGCGCAGGGCGGGATCGCCGCCGCGCTCGCCCCGGACGACAACCCCGAGGACCACCTCGCCGACACCCTGACCGCCGGGGTCGGGCTGTGCGACGAGGACGCCGTCCGGGCGCTCGTCACCGAGGGGCCCGACGCCGTCCGCGGTCTCATCGAACTTGGCGCCGCCTTCGACCAGGCCGCGGACGGCGGTATCGCGCTGACCCGCGAGGGCGGCCACCACCGGCGCCGCATCGCGCACGCGGGCGGCGACGCGACCGGCGCCGAGATCAGCCGCGCACTCCTCGCCGAGCTCAAGGACTCCGGCGTCGAGGTCATCGAGCACGCGCTCGTCCTGGACCTGCTGAAGGACGCCGCCGGACGCGCCGCCGGGATCACCCTCCACGTGATGGGCGAGGGCCAGCCGAACGGCGTCGGCGCCGTCCGCGCCCGCGCCGTCGTGCTCGCCACCGGCGGGCTCGGCCAGGTGTTCTCGACCACCACCAATCCCGAGGTCTCGACCGGCGACGGCGTCGCGCTGGCCCTGCGCGCCGGGGCCGAGGTCGCCGACCTGGAGTTCGTCCAGTTCCACCCGACCGTGCTGTGGCTCGGCGACGGCGCGACCGGGCAGCAGCCGCTGATCTCCGAGGCCGTCCGCGGCGAGGGCGCCCACCTCGTCGACCACGCCGGCGAGCGCTTCATGGTCGGACGGCACGAACTCGCCGAACTCGCCCCGCGCGACGTGGTCGCCAAAGGGATCATGAACCGGATGCGCGAGACCGGCGCACCCTGCATGTTCCTGGACGCGCGCCACTTCGGCGCCGCGATGTGGGAGTCCCGTTTCCCGACCATCCTGGCCGCGTGCCGGCACCATGGCATCGACCCCGTCACCGAACCGATCCCCATCATCCCCGCCGCGCACCACGCCAGCGGCGGCGTCCGCACCGACCTGCATGGCCGCACCACCGTCCCCGGCCTCTACGCCTGTGGCGAGGCCGCCTGCACCGGCGTCCACGGCGCCAACCGCCTCGCCTCCAACTCCCTGCTGGAGGGCCTGGTCTTCGCCACCCGAATAGCCACGGCCCTCTACACCGACCTTCCTTCCGCAACCCCGACCGCCACACCTGCGACCGGCCCGTCCTCGACCGGCCCGTCCACGGCCAGCGTGTCTGCAACTGCCGAGTGCGCCGTGCCTGCGGGTGCTGAGCCCGTCGTGTCAACAACTGCCGAGTCCGTCAGGGGTGCGGCGGAGGCGGCCGGGGACGGTGCGGCTTCGGAGCAGGGGTGGTTGGTGGGGGCTGGGTGTCGGGGGGAGATTCAGCGGATCATGACCTCTCATGTCGGGGTGCTGCGGGGCGCCGCGGGGCTGGAGCGGGCGGTGCGGGAGTTGGAAGGGCTCGCGGGCGGGGACGCCGAGCCCGGGGTGGCGGCCTGGGAGGTCACCAACCTGTACACCGTCGCGTCCGCGATCGCGCTGGCGGCGCGGCGGCGGGAGGAGACGCGCGGGAGCCACTGGCGGGAGGACTTCCCCGAGCGGGCGGACGGCGCGTGGCGCGGGCATCTGGTGACGCGGCTGACGGGGAACGTCCTGACGACCACGTACGAACCTCTGGAAGGAAAGCGCTCATGACACCTGAACTCTCGCAGCGCCTCAGCGCCGCCGGGCTCGATCCACAGGCTGTGGAAAACCTCGTCCGGACGGCGCTGGCCGAGGACGGGGAGGTCGACGTCACCAGTACGCCGATCTTCGCGCCGGACGAGACCGCGGCCGGGGACCTCCGGGCGCGGGAGACCGGTGTCGTCGCCGGCGTCCCGGTGGCCTGCGCGGTCTTCGAGGCGCTGGACGTCGCCTACGAGGCGAAGGCGGAGGACGGCGACCGCGTGGTGCCGGGGCAGGTCCTCATCTCGGTCAGCGGGCAGACCAGGGCCGTGCTGAGGGCCGAGCGGACGGCCCTGAACCTGCTCACGCACCTGTCCGGCATCGCGACGGCGACGCGGCGGTGGGCGGACGCCATGGACGGCACCAAGGCCCGTGTACGCGACACCCGTAAGACCCTTCCGGGGCTGCGCGCCCTGCAGAAGTACGCCGTCCACTGCGGCGGTGGGGTCAACCACAGGATGGGCCTGCACGACGCTGCGCTCATCAAGGACAACCACATCGCGGCGGCCGGTAGCGTCACGAAGGCTTACGAGGCGATCCGCGCCGTGTACCCGTCCCTGCACATCCAGGTGGAGTGCGACACTCTCGCGCAGGTGCGGGAGGCGCTGGAGGTGGGCGCGACGAGCATCCTGCTCGATAACATGACCGACGCTGAGATGGCCGAGGCGGTGCGCCTTGTGGCGGGGCGGGCGGAGCTTGAGGCCAGTGGTGGCCTTACCCTGGAGCGGGCCCGAGACGTCGCCGTTACCGGGGTGGACTACCTTGCCGTCGGCGCGCTGACGCACTCGGCGCGCGTGTTCGACATCGGCCTTGACTTTTCCTGACCAGCGGGGACCTGATGCTGCTCACCATCGACGTCGGTAACACCCAGACCGTCCTCGGCCTGTTCGAGGGCGACGAGGTGATCGAGCACTGGAGGATCAACACCGATCCGCGGCGCACCGCCGACGAGAT
Organism: Actinomadura sp. NPDC049382; assembly: GCF_040677125.1. Classification (NCBI taxonomy): domain Bacteria; kingdom Bacillati; phylum Actinomycetota; class Actinomycetes; order Streptosporangiales; family Thermomonosporaceae; genus Actinomadura; species Actinomadura sp. NPDC049382. The sequence goes on along the minus strand of NZ_JBFARO010000106.1, from coordinate 11,239 downwards.
CGCGGTGGTCCTGCAGGGCCTCGTCCAGCAGAGCCCCCTGCTGGCGGAGACCGACATCAGCGGCATCGCGCTGTGCTCCACGGTCCCGTCCGTCCTGCACGAGATGCGGGAGATGTGCCGCCGCTACTACGGCGACGTGTCCGCGGTGATCGTGGAGCCGGGCGTCAAGACGGGCGTCCCGGTCCGCATGGACAACCCCAAGGAGGTCGGCGCCGACCGCATCGTGAACGCGCTCGCCGCCGTCCACACGCACGGCGGGCCCGCGATCGTGGTCGACTTCGGCACCGCGACCACGTTCGACGCCGTGTCCGCGAAGGGCGAGTACGTCGGCGGCGCGATCGCCCCGGGCATAGAGATCTCGATAGACGCGCTGTCGTCGCGCGGTGCGCAGCTGCACAAGATCGAGCTGGTCCGGCCGCGCAACGTGATCGCGAAGAACACGGTCGAGGCGCTGCAGTCGGGGATAATCTTCGGCTTCGCCGGCCAGGTGGACGGCATCGTCGAGCGCATGTCGGACGAGCTGGCCGAAGACCCCGACGAGGTGACGGTCATCGCCACCGGCGGCCTCGCGCCGCTCGTGCTGGAGGAATCGCGCAGCATCGACGTCTTCGAGCCGTGGCTGACGCTCATCGGGCTGCGCCTCATCTACGAGCGCAACACCCCGTAGGGGACGAAGTCGTTCGCGGCGCGTCCGGCGGGCTGGATAGCCTTGGGACGTGAGTGACGAGACCTTCGACGAGCTCCCGGAGCAGATGCGCGTGCGCCGGGAGAAGCTCGACCGGCTCCGCGAGAGCGGGATCGACCCCTACCCGGTGACCTTCCCCCGCACGGCGACCATCGCCGAGATCCGGGCGAAACACCCGGACCTGGAGCCAGGCACCGAGACGGGCGAGAAGGTCGGCGTCACCGGTCGCGTCATGCTCATCCGCAACACGGGCAAGCTGTGCTTCGCCACCATCCGGGACGGCGGCGGCGACCTCCAGGTCATGCTGTCGCTGGCCAACGTCGGCCAGGAGCAGCTCGACTTCTGGAAGCGCGAGGTCGACCTCGGCGACCACATCGGCGTCGAGGGCGAGGTCATCACGTCCCGCCGCGGCGAGCTGTCCGTCATGGCCGACCGGTTCGCGATCACGTCGAAGTGCCTGCGCCCCCTGCCGGAGAAGCACGCCGGGCTGACCGACCCCGAGGCGCGGGTCAGGCAGCGCTACGTCGACCTCATCGTCAACGACGAGGCGCGCAAGATGGCGCGGATCCGCAGCGCGACCGTGCGCGCGGTGCGCGACTTCTGGCACGAGGAGGGCTACCTCGAGGTCGAGACGCCCATGCTGCAGCCCATCCACGGCGGCGCGGCGGCACGTCCGTTCAAGACGCACATCAACGCGTACGACATGGACCTCTACCTGCGCATCGCGATCGAGCTGTACCTGAAGCGGCTCGTCGTCGGCGGCATCGAGAAGGTCTTCGAGATCAACCGGAACTTCCGGAACGAGGGCGCGGACTCCACGCACAACCCGGAGTTCACGATGCTGGAGGCCTACGGCACGTACCTCGACTACAACGACATGGCCGACCTGACCCAGCGGATGTACCAGAAGGCCGTCGTCGCGGCCCTGGGCACCACCGTGGTCGTCCATGACGGGGTGGAGATCGACCTCGGGCTGCCGAAGTGGCCGCGCATCACGCTGTACGGGTCGGTGTCGGAGGCGCTCGGCGAGGAGATCACGCCGCACACGCCGATCGAGGACGTCCGCAAGCTCGCCGACGCCCGCGGCATCTCGTGGGACCCGAAGTGGGGGCAGGGCAGGCTCGTCCAGGAGGTCTTCGAGGAGCTGATCGAGCACACGCTCGTCCAGCCCACGTTCGTCATGGACTACCCGGTCGAGACGTCCCCGCTGACCCGCCAGCACCGCGAGGAGCCGCTGCTCACCGAGAAGTGGGACCTCATCGGCTTCGGGACGGAGCTCGGCACCGCCTACTCCGAGCTGGTCGACCCGGTCGAGCAGCGCCGCCGGCTCACCGAGCAGTCGCTGCTCGCCGCGGGCGGCGACCCGGAGGCCATGCAGCTGGACGAGGACTTCCTGCGCGCCCTGGAGTACGCGATGCCGCCCACGGGCGGGATGGGCGCCGGCATCGACCGGATGATCATGGCGTTCACCGGCAAGGGCATCCGGGAGACGATCCTGTTCCCGCTGGTCAAGCCCGAATAGTGACCGGCAGGTCGCGCAGGCCCCGCAGGACGAGGTTGTCCCGGTAGACGAGGCCGCCGCCTGCGGCGTCGGTCCCGGCGAGGGCCACGTCGCGCTCGAAGAGCTTCTTCAGCGCGACCTGGCCCTCAAGCCGGGCCAGTGGTGCGCCCAGGCAGAAGTGGATGCCGTGCCCGAACGACAGGTGACGTGGCGCGTCCCGGCCTTCGGTGTAGCGGGTGAGGTCGAGACGGTCGGGATCGTCGAAAACGGCCGGGTCGCGGTTGGCGGCACCGGTCAGCAGCAGGACGAGCCTTCCGCGTTCTACAGGCGTACCGTCCAGCTCGACGTCCTCTAGGGCCGCCCTGAGCGTGAGCTGGACGGGCGGGTCGTAGCGGAGGAGCTCCTCCACGGCCGCTTGGACGTTCTCAGGCCGCGCCCTGAACAGCTCCAGTTGCGCGGGATCGCGCAGGAGCGCCAGAGCGCCGTTCCCTATGAGGTTCACGGTCGTCTCATGGCCCGCCACGAGCAGCAGTACGCACGTCGCAAGGAGTTCCTCCTCCGACAGGACGTCGCCGCCGTCCGAGACGCTCACGAGGGCGCTCAGGAGGTCGTCCTGCGGGCGGGCGCGCCGCTCGGCGGCGAGGTCCCGGAAGTACGCGGCGAACTCCTCGCGGGCCGTCTCGCGCCGGCCGATCTCGTCCTCCGGCAGGAGGAAGTCGGGGTCGAGGCCGCGGGCGAGGCTGTCGGACCAGCCCTTGAACAGGTCGCGGTCCCGTGGCGGGACGCCGAGCATCTCGCTGATCACGATGACGGGGAGCGGGTACGCGAGCGTCGCGATCAGGTCGACCTCGCCGGACACGCCGTCCAGCAGTTCGTCGACCAGCGCCTCGACCCGCGGCCGCAGCCGCTCGACGAGCCGCGGGGTGAACGCCTTGCTCACCAGCCGCCGGAGCCGGGTGTGGTCGGGCGGGTCCAGGGTGAGGAACGACCGGTTCCGGACCCGCGACTCGCGCCACAGCCCGCCGCCCTCCGGCCGGTGCCCGAACCGGGGGTCGCGCAGGACCTGCTCGCACAGGTCATAGGACGTGGTGACGCGCAGGCCGACCTCGGTGCGGTGCAGGCGGCGCCCACCGGCTGCAAGGCGCCGGTAGTGCGCGTACGGGTCGGCCCGGAACGCCGGATCTCCAGGATCGAAACCGAGCACCGCCGCGGCCTCGGCCTCCACGACCTGGGCTGTCCTGTCCTCCATATCCCCAGTCACCCGGAGATCAGACGACATGTCAATAGTGCTCCGGGCGCCGCGCGCACCGGGCTTGTCGTCTTGAAGGTCGGGGTTGATCGCTTTCGCGTGCTCCGCCCCGTCTCGGGGGCGAATCCGGCGGGCCGCAGGGGCCATCCCGCACGCGGTGACGGTGGCGGGCCGGGGCCTCATTGCCCCTGGCCCATGGTGGTCAGGCGCTTTCGCGGATCACCAGTTCGGGGCGCTGGACGACCTGCCGGTGCTGGTGCGACTTGCCCTCGCCGATCTCCGCCAGCGCCAGTTCGGCGGCCTCCCAGCCCAGCTCGCGGCGCGGCTGCCGGATCGTGGTCAGCGGGACGGCGGCGCTCGCGGCCAGCTCGATGTCGTCGTAGCCGATGACGGCGATGTCGTCCGGGACGCGGACGCCGAGCCGGGTCAGCTCGTTGATCAGCCCGATGGCCAGCAGGTCGTTGGCGCAGAACACGCCGTCCGGCCGCGGGGACAGGGCCATGACCTCGTGGGCGGCGGCCTGGCCCTCGGTGGGGCTCAGGGCGTCCTGGACGAGCGTGGCGGGCTCGCCGAGACCCGCCTCGACGAGGGTGCGGGCGGCGCCGTCGCGGCGGTCGACGCAGGGCAGCGGTTCCGGGACGCCCGTCACGAACACGATCCGCTCGCGGCCGATGCCGAGCAGCCGCGCGGCGGCGATCTCCCCGCCCGCGAAATGGTCGACCCGGGCCGAGCACGCGTCGGCCGAGTCGCGGTCGATCACCACGACGCTCATGCCCGCGGCGCGCAGCCGGGAGATGTCGCCGGGGTTCCCCCCGACGGGGATGATCAGGACCCCGGCGGCCTGCTGCTCCTCCAGGAGCTCCAGCGAACGGCGCTCCTTGGCGGACGAGTGGTCGCTGGAGAGCCAGAGGGCGTCGTGGCCCGCCTCGTTGAGGGCCGCCTCGGCGCCGCGCGCGACATCGGACGCGTACGGGTTGGCGAGGTCCTCGACGACGATGCCGAAGGCGCGCCGCGGCTGATCGCCGAACTCGCCCGCGGTGCGCTCGGGGCGCCGCCGGAGCCGCCGCGCGGACTCGTTCCGCACGAATCCGAGCTCCTCGATCGCCGCGCGGACACGGTCACGGGTAGCTTCGGCCACGAGGTCTGGCCGGTTTAGGACATTCGAAACGGTCCCAACTGAGACTCCAGCCCGCCTCGCGACCTCACGAATACTGGTCTGTGGCAACTCGCTCCTCGTCCCGACCCAGGAGTGTTTCCCCAGGTAGTGGAGTTATGCGCGGTACAGAGCAAATCGAGCGACTACGGAACGTCGCCGATCGGACGCATACCGCATTTGGACAGCGCTTGACGGGCCGGATCCGGCCGCCTAGCGTTCCGAGCCGAAGCGTAGCTTGAAACGATTCACGATCTTGCTCAGCGGCAAGACGCGGCGAGTCCGACGAGGAGGGCCGGATGCGGATGGCTGGCGATCTCATCCCGTCTCCCTCGGACGACCAACGAGTGAATCGTCACCCGGAGTTCCCCCGTACGACCCCGCAATCGGCCAGGCGGCCACCTCCGGCCAAGCTCGTGAGACAGCAAAGGAACCCGATGATCTAAGTCCGGAGGGCTCCGGACCCGGCAACCCAACGCGCGTACAGATCGAGGCCCAACCCGTGCCTGTGCAGCGGACGGCTGCATCCCCGCGGTCATCACCACGGACGAGGGAGGACGGAGTGGAAACAGCCACACTCGCACGTCGTGGCACCGACGATTTCGGGCTGAGCGAGGAGGAGATCCGGCTGCTCGCCCAGATCGCGAGCGGTGTCACCGCCGATGTGGCGGCACGCAAGCTGGAGCTGAGCGCACGGACCTTGCGGCGCCGGTTGCGGACGATCTGCGACCGGCTGGAGGTCAACACTCCTATCGAGGCCGTGGTGTGGGCGGCCCGGAGGCAGCTCATCTAGCCGGCTTCACCCCCCGACGCTCGCCAGGGGACGGGCGAGCGTCACCGAGAGATCCAGGCGGCGAACCGAACTCCGTCCGACCCCGCAGCGGCGGCGCCGGCGCCCTGGCAGGTAGGTCCCTGCAGGTGGCGTCGCCGCGGACGGCGTTCAACCCCCATGGATCCCCTAGTCATGCGCACATCCGCAGTCGCACATCCGCGGAGTAGGCGCACACCCACTCAGTCCTGCGCACACTCGTATTGCGCATGCGCTTCGGTGGCGTCCGGGACCGGGCGTGGGCCGGGTCAGGCGACGCGGACGCCGCCCGCGAAGGGCCGCCCGTCCATGGAGGCGATCTTCACGACGTCGCCGGTGTGCGGCGCGTGGATCATCTTGCCGCCCCCGATGTACATCCCCATGTGGTGCAGGTCGGCGTAGAAGAACACGAGGTCGCCCGGCTGGAGCTGGCTGCGCGACACGTGGGTGCCGGCGTTCCACTGGCTGCCGGTGTAGTGCGGCAGGTTGATGCCGACCTGCTTGTAGGCCCACATCGTCAGGCCGGAGCAGTCGAATGTGCTCGGCCCGGAGGCGCCCCAGACGTACGGGCGGCCGAGCTTGCCCATCGCGTACCGCAGCGCCTGGGCGGCCTTGCCGGTGCCGATGACGGGGAGCTTCGCGAGCTGGGATGGGTCCCGCTTGACGATCGTGCCGCGGACCTTCTCGTAGGCGTCGGTGACCTTCTTGCGCTGCGCGTCGAGCTGGGTCCGCAGCTGCTTGACCTGCGCGGCGCGCGATTCGGCGGACTTGCGGGCGCGCTGGGCGGCCTGCATCGCCTGCATGAGGCCGAGCACCTTGGTGCTGTCGCGCTTGGCGAAGTAGTTGAGGGTGGCGGCCTGGTCGAGGACGGCCTGCGGGTCCTGGGAGGCGACGAACGAGACCGTCGGATCGGAGCCGCCCTGCATGTAGCTGGTCGCGGCGAGGGTGCCGACCTTCTGCCGGATCGCCTGGAGCGACTTCTCCTGCCGCTCGGCGTTCTCGGTGGCGACCTCGGCGGCGCGCTTGGACTGCGCGAGCTTCACCTTCAGGCCGTTGTACTGCTCGGTGAGCTGCTCCAGCTGGTCGGCGAGCTTGAAGGCCTGGGAGCGGAGTTCTTTGGTGGACGGCTCGGGATCGGCGTGCGCGACGGCGACGGTGTGCGGAGCGGCCGTCAGCGCGACGAGCGCGCCGGCCACGGTGACCGCGCGGCCGCGGAAGCGTCGAAGGGAAGCAGACCGCGAGTGCTGCACGAGTTCTCCTCTCCTCGACCGCCTACCGGGTTAGCTGACGGGTTGGGGCCGGAGCAGCCCGTCCGCGAGCGTGCGCGGGCCAGGCCGCGGCGCTGCGGATTCACCCCTGACGGCGGCCGCTTCGGGGCAATCCCCGGAAACGCTCCGAAAGTGGGTCCCCGGCTCCCCGGGGCGCTGGTTCGCGGCCCGTGGACTCGGCGGTTCGGCCTCCGTTCTGCGGGTGGCCGATGTCAGCGATGGACACTAACGGAATGCGGATTGGATGCCAACCAGATCCTGTGAAGTCGCAGGTCGGACGGGCGGGGCGCGCTTCCGCCGGCGGCCTCCGCGGGCGCTCGGCGATGTGTTCTGGGTCACTTTTCAGCGGCGCGAGCGGCCTATCTAGTCGCTTTTATCTAGTCACCCTTCTGTCGTGCTCACCACGCGTATGCGCACGCCGACGTTCGGCAAGGTCCGGTGTTCGATAATCTCGCCTGTTTGTGGAGGTCGTGATCCGGCGTGCCCGTACCGCCGATGTCCAGGAGATCCGCAGGCTGGTCGATCTGTACGCCGGGTCGGGGCGACGCCTGCTGAAGAAGTCGACGGTCAAGCTGTACGAGGACGTCCAGGAGTTCTGGATCGCCGAGGACGTCCAGGACGGGACGCCCGGGCGCGTCGTGGCCTGCGGGGCCCTGCACGTCATGTGGGAGGACCTCGCGGAGGTTCGCTCCGTCGCCGTGGACAAGGGGTACGGCGGACGCGGCATCGGCCACCGCATCGTCGCCCGGCTGCTGGAGACGGCGCGTGAACTCGGCGTGCGGAGGGTGTTCTGCCTTACCTTCGAGGTGGACTTCTTCGCGCGCCACGGCTTCGAGCAGATCCTCGGTACACCGGTGTCGCCTGAGGTGTATGAGGAGCTTCTCCGCTCTTACGACGAAGGCGTGGCAGAGTTCTTGGACCTCGACCGGGTCAAGCCGAATACGTTGGGCAACACCCGGATGTTGCTTCGCCTGGAGGACTGCCCCAAATGAGCGATTCCCCCCACCGCGGACGGCGTTACCAACCGCCGCAGGGCCAGGGTGCCTACGGTCCCCCGCCCCCGTACCAAGGTCCCCAGTGGCAGCAGCAGCCACAGCACCAGCAGCCACAGCAGCAGTGGCAGCAGCCCCAGCAACCTCAGCAGGACTGGGGGCGCTCCTACGAGCCGTCCTACGACCAGTACGGCGACTCCCAAGGCTCCTATGGTTCCCAGGGCAGCGAGATGGAGTTGGCGCCCATTCACCGCAGGGCCGGCGCCAGGGTCATCGACAACGCCCTCGTCGCCGTCTTCGGGTTCGCGCTCATCCTGCCCGTGACGGTCGCCGCGTTCGGCCTGGGCGGTGAAGGCGGCAACGACGAGGAAGAGGCCGGCATCTGGAACTGGCCCATCATCTTCACCCTGTTCTTCGTCATGTCCGTGCTGCCGTTCCTCTACGAGGCCGTCCAACTGTCCATGTGGGGGCGGACGCTGGGCAAGCGGATCCTGGGCCTGGGCATCGTGCAGGCCCGTCCCGCGGGTGAGCCGATGAGCACGACGCAGGCGATTTGGCGCGCTGGGATCGTCCACGTCGGCTACCAGGTAGGTGTCTTCTTCTTCCTGGTCCTCGCGGTGATGGTGTGGGAGTACGCGGCGTATGGGATGGCGCTGGTCTGGGTGGGCGGTCTGATGGCCTACCTGTGGGCGATCTGGGACCAGCCTCTGCACCAGGCGCTGCACGACCGTTTCGCCGGCACGCTGGTCATCGACGAGCGAGGCACGTACGAGGAGTACGGCGACGACCAGTACACCGAGTACGCGGACTAAGTCCGCGATGGCGGTTTCCCTCGCCGACCCGGGGCAGCGCTTGCTCGCGCGCGTGGTCGACACGCTCATCGTCGGTGTGCCCGTCATCGTCGTCGTCCGCGAACTGGTGTCCGGGCACCTGGTGGACGTCGTCGCCCCGCCCGCCGTGGCGGGGTGCATGCTGCTGTACGAGGCGGTCCAGCTCGCCCTCTGGGGCCGGACGCTCGGCAAGCGCTTCGCGGGCATAGAGGTCGTCACTGCCCTGCCGGAGGGAACATCCGCCCTATCGGGCGCCAGGGCGGACCAAGAGGCCGCAGGGGGCGCTGGCGCCGCCCAGGGTGCGGGGGAGCCGGGTGCCGCGGCCAACGGCGGAGTGAGCTTCCTCCCGGCGTCCGTGCCGGGGTTCGTGCCCGCCGCCAAGCCCGAAGGGCCCGCCGCCGTGCCCGCGGAGGCAGGGACGCCCAAGGACGCCTCAGCCCCTCCCTCGCCCGAGTCCTCCCCCGGGGGCGCGCCGGAGGCCACTCACGCGGAGACAGCGGCCGAGGGGCTCGCTGAGCGGGTGGAGGCCGAGGCCCGGCCGGGCGTTCTGCAGTGCGTTCTCCGCGCGGCGGTTTATTCGCTGCCGATCGCGATCCGCCCGATTCCCGTGGCCGGTGTGCTGGCGAGCGTCTTCTGGGTCGTGAACGCCGGTGTCATCTTCGAGGGGACGCGCCGCCAGGCCGTCCATGACAGGCTCGCGGGGACGCTAGTGGTAAAGCGCGGGACGCCCGATTCCCCGGCCTTCTGAGGGCCACTCGCGCGCGTACGGGCACGCTCACGGCGCCTTGATCCCTGGTTACACGCCCGGATGCATCGCGGCACGAGGGTATTCGCTGCCTTCTACATGCTTTTGCGGAGAGATGGCCGGGTCTGTTTCGGACGCACGGGCTTGGCCGGGTCAATCCCAGCTCGTTCCGGTTACGGCCCTGAATCGAGCGGGGATCTGTCTCGTCCCGGATGCCGCCTCCGGATTGAATGCCCTTCGGCCGCCCCTTGCCGTGCCGCCTGCGGTGTCGCTTCTTAGCGGTACTGGACTTACTCTGGATGGGACAGGGTCTCACCCGGAACGGACTTTCCCGGGCCCATGCGCGCCGTGGGGCGGACAGGGCGGCGTTCGCCCCGGGGATCCCGGCCGGGCGGTTGTTGAAGTAGGCAACGGGCGGTCGGATTGTGCCACAATCACCTGATTTCCCTGGCTGAACCATGCGCGGCGCGGTTCGTCGGGGATCACGCTCGGCGACTTCCGCTCGCACCCCGCCGGAACCGATTTTCGGCCCGGCTCCCGGTCCGGTTATCTCTCCACATCCCCGGGTCAGGGCGATGATCTGTGCATTCCGTTGCCGGCTGATCTCCCGCGCATACCCGTCCGCATACCGGTCCCTTGCGCGCCCATACGCGGTTCCGTGCGGCTTCAGGCGTTCTCTCGCGGGCGTCCGGCGTCGTCCCTGGTCCCCGGCGGCTCCCGCCTCGGGCCGGACGGCGGGGCGCTCGATGATTCGCGGTGGGCGGGCGGGTTAGCGCCGTTACGTCAGCGTTAATCGTTGGCGGCGGTGCCGGTGTGCACCGCCTGTTAAGGTCCGATCAGGGACTTTCCGTCCGGAGCGGCTCCCGCGTCCGAAAGCCGGAGCTCCCGCAAACCCCGAACCCCGAGCCGTGCAAACCCGGGCCAAAGCGCGCGCGCCCGCCCAGGTCAGCGTGGTCCGCAGTGACACTGGTCACGCCGCGAAAACCTCGGCCCGCGTCCCGGCGCCCGCAAATTAGCGGATGCCGGGCCGTCACCGGTCCTCGTGCGTCCCGCCGACGCTCCGGAAACGACGAGGCCGATTACGCGCGGTCACCGGCGGAAGGGGACTTCGATCCCAGTGCCGGTTCATCGGGAGTGCTGGAATTGTCATCCGCGGAGTTCTCGGTATATCTTTGTCAACCGATTGAAGTTTGCTCCAGCCGAAAGGTCTGTCCCCATGGCACAGAAGGTTCAGGTGCTTCTCGTCGACGACCTCGACGGTGGCGAGGCGGACGAGACCGTAGCGTTCTCGATCGACGGCGCCTCCTACGAGATCGACCTGAGTGGCGCCAACGCAACGAAGCTGCGGGAATCGCTGCAGCCGTTCGTGGAGAAGTCCCGCAAGGCGGGCACGGTCTCGCGCCGCCGCCGGCAACGCGGCGCGTCCAGCCGGGAACGCAGCGCCGAGATCCGCGCCTGGGCCAAGAACAATGGCATCAAGGTCAATGAGCGCGGACGCATCCCGGCCCACGTGATCGAGCAGTACGAGGCGGCCAACTGAGCCGCTCGCCCGCCGCGGCCCGTCTCCGTTAGCGAGGCGGGCCGTTCGCTTCCGCGGAGTCGTTCGCTTGTGGCGTAGCCGTAATGGGGTTCGGCCCGGACACCGCGCGGTACAGAGGCGGCGCGGGCGGAACTCCGGCCCCATTCGGGAGGTTCGCCCCGCGCCCCGATCGACCTGCGGAAAGCCCCCGTTCGCTTGCGGCGTAGCGGGAACATGACGCACCGATGCGGTAGTTGGATGAGACTGAACAGCGCTTAGCTGGGGAACGTCTCCTGGTGGGAGTGCACCGGGCGGCCTCCTCGGGGCGGGCTAGCATGCGGAAGGACAGTTCCGGACGTTCCGGACTCTGCCCAACCGCTCTGTGAGGAGCGACGAGATGTTCGAGAGGTTCACCGACCGCGCGCGGCGTGTTGTCGTCCTGGCTCAGGAGGAGGCCAGGATGCTCAACCACAACTACATCGGTACCGA
>NZ_JBFARO010000105.1:0-28463 GCF_040677125.1 Actinomadura sp. NPDC049382 | reverse complement strand
CCCTGGCCGAGCAGGACCGGGACCAGGTGGATCTGCAGCTCGTCGAGGACGCCCGCGCCGAGTGCCAGCCGCGCGGTGCGGGCTCCGTGGACCAGCCGCTGTCGAGCAGGTTCTCCCCCGCCCGCTTCATGATCGTCTCGATCTCGGGGTCGGTGTGGCCGGCCGGGTAGGGCCAGTGCCAGCAGTGGCACATCAGCAGCCCGATGCCGCGGAGCCGGGCCTCCTCGACCGCCCAGCGCAGGGCCGCGTCGTTCTCCGCCGTCCCGTCGTATCCGAACAGGACGTGCGGCCAGTGCTTCCTCTCCTCGCCGTTCATGCCTGCCTCCCTCCTGCCAGTCTGCGCGCGGCCCGGCGCCGGCAGAAGAGGACGAAGGTCCCCCGGCCCCGATTCTTGGGAGCGGGCGGATATTTTGCCCGGCGATGACCGGTAGGGCCGTTACGCTCCGGCGGGGAGGTCCGCCGCCGTGACGCGGTACAGGACGTGGCGCTTCAGCCGGTGCCCGTCCGGCACGAGCGGGTGGTCGAAGTCGCCGGACGCGTCCCTGGTCATGCCGATGCGCTCCATGACCGCCTGGGACCGGACGTTGGCGGTGGCGGTGAACGAGACCACCTCCGCCAGCCCCAGGTCGTCGAAGGCGAACCGCAGCGCGCGGCGGGCGGCCTCGGACGCGTAGCCGCGGCCCCAGGCGGAGCGGGCGAGCCGCCAGCCGATCTCCACCGCCGGGGTGAAGTGGGCCTCGAAGCGCGGCACCGACAGGCCGGTGAAGCCGACGAACTCGCCCGTCCCGGCGGTCTCCAGCGCCCAGAACCCGAAGCCGCGCTCCCCGATGGCCGCGTCGACGCGGTCGATCATCGCGTCGCTCTCCGCGCGCGTGAGGGGCGCCGGGAAGTGCTCCATGACGGCCGGGTCGGCGTTCAGTTCGGCGAACGGCCCGCGGTCGCTCTCCCTCCAGCGGCGCAGGACGAGGCGGTCCGTGCGGAGTTCAGGTGTCACCGGGCGACCCTACCCGTCACGCGCCGGCCGCGTGGTCCCGGATCGCGGCGCAGGCGCGGGCCGCCATGGCGAGGAACATCGCGTCGCCGCGCTCGGTGGGCGTCCCGTAGGCGCAGCCCAGCACGATGATGAGCGGGGCCTGCGGGAGGGCGAAGCGGTAGTCGTCCCAGCAGAGGTCGAGGGGGTAGTCGCGCACGCCGTGGCCGAGGAGCGCCTCGTGGTAGCGGGCGACGAGGTCGCGTTCATGGGCGCGGCGGTCGGCGGCGCCGAGGGCGGTGGCCAGAAAGTAGGACAGGTCGCGTGCGGGCAGCCCGATCGCGAGGGTCTGCCAGTCGACGGTGAAGCCAGGGCGCGGTGATCATCGGGCGGCGAGCCACTCGTCCGGGAGGAGCCCGGCGACGTGCCGGAGCTGGTCGGGCGTGCCGATCGCGTCGAACGCGCCGGGATAGCCGGAGACGAGGTCGTCGGCGCGGAAGCGGACCAGCGCCGCCGGGTCCCAGCCGTTGACCCGGACCAGCAGGTCGCCGTAGCCCTGCAGGCAGGTGGCGAGGCGGCCGACGAGCTTGCGCAGCCGCGCCTCCTCGTCCAGGTGGTCGCCGACCGTGGCGAGCACCGACCACACGCGGACGGACGCGGGGTCGCGCCCGGCCTGGTCGGCGCCGCGCCGCACCGCCGCGACGGCCTCGGCGAGGGTCTCGTCGGTGAAGAAGGTGTGCCGGTGGCCGTCCGTGGACCGCCGGCCAGATCGCGCGGGCCGGCGTGACCGGCCGCCGCCCGGCGAGGGCAATACCGGGTCTCCTACCTTCCGGGATTCGGCCATGACCTCGCCAATGCCCTCGGCCACCGGCTTATCGATCATGACTTCCGGTAAGGGTGACCAGCGGAAATGGCGTCGGATTCGGCGAGTTCGGGGGCAGGCGATGGGCAACGGGCGGTACCGGCACGACGGGCAGGGGGAGCACTCGGGGACTGACGTGCTCTCCGCCGCCGAATACGCGGAGGAAACGCGCTACAACGCGAGCGGGGTCAGTTTCTGGGAAAGCTCGTGCGGATCGCCGGTCACGGGACTGGAACAGCACGTCTGCATGGGCCTGAACGCCTGCCGCGACTTCGACGTGGACCAGTCCGCCGACATGGCGGGGACCGGGAACTGCGCGACGGTGCGGCATGTCTGCCACGGCGAGGGCAACTGCCGCGGGCAGGGCGGCTGCGGCTACGCCGGCAGCGACGAGCAGCAGTGGCGGCCCGGCGAGCAGGCGTGCCGGTACAACGGCAGCTGCGCCGTCCCCATCAACGTCAGCCGCGTGTTCAGCGGCGGCCCCATGAAGGGCAAGAGCGTCTGGAAGCAGGCCCGGCGGCTGATGGAGGACCGCATGTACCGGGCCGGCCTGGCGTTCGGACCGGCGCCGGGCGAGGGCATCCCCGACGACATGATCCCCGACTACGACCTCGACGACGAGGAGATCCCGCCGCCGAAGCGGCCCTCGGGCGCACCGATTCTCGGCGGGATGGCGCCGGTCGGCGGCGAGCGGGTGGCAGACGGCCGGCCCCCGGCCGAGAAATGACAGGGGCCCGATCACTGGGATTCGGTGTCGGGCTCCGCACCCCGCATATGGGATATGTGCTCCGGCATGAGCCAGAAATGGGATTCTTCGAGGTGGTCTCGGAGAACTACATGGATTCCGCGGGGCGGCGCCGCCGCGACCTCGCCGAGGTCGCGGAACGGTACCCGATCGTGCTGCACGGGATCGCCCTGTCGATCGGCAGCACTGATCCGCTCGACTTCGGCTACCTGGCGCGGCTGCGGGCTCTCGCGGACTCGGTACGGGCCGTACTGGTGTCCGACCACGTGTGCTGGACGGGCGTCCTCGGCCGCAACACGCATGACCTGCTGCCGCTGCCGTTCACCGAGGAGGCGCTCGCGCACGTCGCGGCGCGGGTCCGGACCGTCCAGGACTTCCTGGGCCGCCGGCTGCTGCTGGAGAACCCGAGCACCTACGCGGGGTTCACCGCGTCCACGATGCCCGAGCAGGAGTTCCTGACCCGGCTCGCCGAGGACGCGGACTGCGGCCTGCTGCTGGACGTCAACAACGTCTACGTGTCGTCGGTGAACCACGGGTTCGACCCGACGGAGTACCTGCGCGCGCTGCCGTTCGACCGCGTCGGGCAGATCCACCTCGCCGGGCACGCCGACCACGGCGGGCACATCATCGACAGCCACGACGCACCGGTCGCCGACCCGGTCTGGGACCTGTACCGGACGGCGGTCGAGGCCGCCGGGGACGTTCCGACCCTGCTGGAGTGGGACGATCGCCTGCCCGCGTTCCCCGTCCTCGAGGCGGAGCTCGGCAAGGCGCGGCGGATCGCCGCGGCGGTACCGGCGCACCATGGGTGAGCTGGCGGAACTCCAGTCGTGGCTGCACGCGGCGATCCTCGATCCGGACGGCCCGGCCGCCGACGCCGGCGACGTCGTCACCGGCTCGTCGCTGCTGACCGCGCGGGAGCGGCTCGCGATCTACTGGCGCGGCTACCGGCTGCGGCTCCTGGAGACCATGCGCGGCCTGCATCCCGGCCTGGTGCACCTCCTGGGCCAGGACGTCTTCGACGGCTTCGCCATGGACTACCTCGACGCGCACCCGCCCCGCGCCTACTCGCTGTTCCGGCTGGACGAGGGGTTCGCCGCCCACCTCCGCGACACCCGCCCCGACGACGCCGGGCCCTGGTCGGACATGCTCATCGACATGGCCCGGTTCGAGCGGGCCATCACCGAGGCGACCGAGGCGCCGGGGACCGAGGAGGACGGCCCGCCCGGCGACCGCCTCAGGGCCGCGCCCTGCCTGCGCCTGCTGCGGCTGACCTGGCCGGCGAACGCGTACCTGGCGGCCGTGCGGCGCGGCGCCGAGCCGCCGCCGCCCGCGCCGCGCCCCGTCCACCTGGCCGTCGGCCGGCGCGACTACGCGCTCGTGGTGCGCGAACTCGGCGCCCACCCCTTCGCGGCGCTGGAGGCGATCGCCGCCGGGGCGCCCCCGGACGGTGCACCGGGCGCCTGGCTCCGGCACTGGACCGCACTCGGCTACCTGACCCGCGCCGAGCCGCCCGGCGCGGCGCACGACCCGGCCGGGACCGTTCCGGCCCCAACGGAAAGGACCATGCCACGATGACCCTCGCGAGCACCACGGAGATCGCGGAGCCGACGCCCGTAGCGGAGACCGATCCGACCAAGGAGATCACCTCGGTCGCCGAGCTGGCCCGGCACCTCCACGCCGCCGCGCAGGTGGAGATGTCCACGATCCCGCTCTACCTGTTCGCGCTGTACTCCCTCAGGGTCGGCGGCCATTCCCAGTGGTCGGCCCCGCGCGGCGTCCTGCGCACGATGACGGGGATCGCCATCGAGGAGATGCTGCACCTCGCGCTGGTGCGCAACCTCATGGTCGCCATCGGGCACGGGGACGACATCCGGTTCTACGACCGGGCCTTCCTGCCGTCCTACTCCAGTTACATGCTGCACCGGTACAACCCCAAGGACGAGGAGGGCGCCAGGATCGTCCTCGAACTGAAGCGGCTGTCGAAGAAGCACGTCGGCTCGTTCCGCAGGGTCGAGATGCCCGACAACGTCGACAAGACGGCCACCACGTTCCGGGCGCATGACACCGACCCCCTGCAGTACACCAGCCTCGGCGCCTTCTACCGCGCGATCGAGCTGGGCTTCAGGAGCCTCGACGGCAAGATCGAATGGGCGATCCCGGACGTCCGCAAGCAGTACAAGCGGGGGTTCTGGAACGAGTACGGCAACTTCAAGCCGATCCGCGTCTACGACCAGGCGACGGCGAAGCAGGCGCTGGACCTGATCATCGAACAGGGCGAGGGGACGGTCCGGGAGCACGAGCGCATCGAGGTCGGGCGCGGTGTCGACGACTACACCCACTACCAGAAGTTCCTGCGGATCGAGCAGGGCGTGGAGGGCATCGGTGCGGGCGACGGGACCCCGGACAAGGAGATCGACCTCGACGACCCGCTGATGACCTGGCCGGTCGTGTCCAACCCGAAGATCGAGGAGTTCACCGACCAGCCCGCCGTCCACAGCCTGATGGAGCTGTTCAACGCCGCCTTCTGCTACACGCTGTGCCTGCTGGACGAGACTTACCGGCACACCACCCGAGACGTCCGGACGGTGAAGGTCCCCGGCACCCTCCGCGAGGAGAAGTACAGCCGCCGCTACGGCCTGGAGCGCAACGGCATCGCGGCCATGCAAGGCGTCCTCTACCCCATCGCGCAGGCCCTCGTCAGCACGCCGATCGAGGGCGACGGGGAGAGGCGGAACGCCGCGCCGTCCTTCCAGTTCTTCGACTTCGACGCCCGGCCGGACGTGCCGAAGAAGACCCAGCTCGCGCAGTTGTGCGACAAGGCCGTCCAGCACTGCCCGCAACTCGGCGGCCCGGACGGCGTCAGCCGCCAGATCTCGCTCCTCACCGAGGTGTGAGCGCGGGCCGCGCCACCGGACGTCAGGACGCGCGGCGGCGGGGCCCGCGCCCCTGACCGCGCGCCTGACCCTGACCGCGCGCCTGACCCTGACCGCGTCCCTGGCCCTGCCCGCGTCCCTGGCCCTGCCCGCGCGCCTGGCTCTGGCCGGTGGCCCGGGCGGTGCCGTTCTGGGCGCGGTCGCGCGGCTTGCGCGCGGGCGCCGCCGCCGGTGCGGGGGCGGGCGCCGGGGTGCGCGCGCCGGTGATCCGGGACAGTTCGGAGTCGCCGGGCCGGACGCTGGTCGTCACCGGGGTGATGCCGGCCTTGGCCATCAGGGCGTCCATCTCGCGCCGCTGGTCGGGCAGGACGAGCGTGACCACCGTGCCGGTGCGCCCGGCGCGGGCGGTGCGCCCGCCCCGGTGCAGGTAGTCCTTGTGGTCGGCGGGCGGGTCGACGTTCACGACGAGGTCGAGGTCGTCGATGTGGATGCCGCGGGCGGCGACGTTGGTGGCCACGAGCACGGTGACGTCCGAGGCGTGGAAGGCGTCCAGCGCCCGGTTGCGCTGCGACTGCGTCTTGCCGCCGTGCAGGGCCGCGGCGCGGACGCCGCGGGTGGTCAGCTTGCGGACGAGCCGGTCGGCGACGTGCTTCTTGCCCACGAACATGATCACGCGTTCGGCGCGGGAGGCGATGTGCGCGGTCGTCTCGTGCTTGTCGGTGTCGGCGACGTGCAGCAGGTGGTGCTCCATCGCGGTGACCGCGGCGGCGGGCGGGTCGACCGAGTGGGTCACCGGGTCGGCGAGGAACCGGCGGACGAGCCGGTCCACGTCGCCGTCGAGCGTCGCGGAGAACAGCATCCGCTGGCCGCCGGGCGGGGTCTGCTCCAGCAGCCGGGTGACCTGCGGCAGGAACCCCATGTCGGTCATCTGGTCGGCCTCGTCCAGCACGGTCGCCGCCACCTCGCCGAGCCGGCAGTCGCCGCGCTCGATCAGGTCGGCGAGCCGTCCGGGCGTGGCGATCAGGACGTCCACGCCGGCGGCGAGGGCCTGCGCCTGGCGGGTGATCCCGAGACCGCCCACGACGGTCGCGAGCCGCAGCCCCACGGCGTCGGCGTACGGGGTGAGCGCGGCGGTGACCTGCTGCGCGAGTTCCCGCGTGGGGACCAGGACCAGGGCGAGCGGCGCACGCGGCCGGGCGCGGTGCCCGGCGGTGCGGGCGAGCACGGCCAGCCCGAACGCGAGGGTCTTGCCGGAGCCGGTGCGGCCCCGGCCGAGGACGTCCCGTCCGGCGAGGGCGTTCGGCAGGCTCGCGGCCTGGATGGGGAACGGCGCCGTCACTCCCTGGCGCGCCAGCTCCGCCAGGAGCGGCGCCGGGAGCGGAAGGTCGGCGAACGACTCGACCGCGGGCAGCGGCGGAGTCGAGGGCTTCGGTGCGGGCGCGGTCTTCGGCGCGGGCGCGGCGTCCTGCCGCTGGGCCGGACGGCGCCGGCCGCCGCCGCGGCGGGGCCGGGAGGCGGAGCGTTCTCGGGGCGCGGGTGACATGGGAGGGCCTTCCTCGAAGACGGTGCGTGTCGAGGAAGTCCTCCGCCGCGCGGAAGCGCGGCCAGGGGCCGGACGAACAGCTCTCAAGACGAACCTGGTGGAACCCGCGGTGCCGCGGGCGGAGCCGGAGGGAGCCCCTCCGGGGGCGGCGCCCCCGAAGGGGCGCCTCGCGCGGCGGACGGGCCCCGGGAGGCCGTCCGCCGCGCGGCCGGCGGTCAGGCCGGGACGATGTTCTCGGCCTGCAGGCCCTTCTGGCCCTGCGTGACGTCGAAGGACACCTTCTGGCCCTCCTGCAGCTCACGGAAGCCCTGGGCCGCGATGTTGGAGTAGTGGGCGAAGACGTCGGCGCCGCCGCCGTCCTGCTCGATGAAGCCGAAGCCCTTTTCCGCGTTGAACCACTTGACGGTACCGGTGGCCATGTCGATCTCCTCTGCTCGGTCCCGTTCGCGCACCGTGCGCGAGCGGGGACGTCGCGATGGCCCATCCGGAAGATCCAGAACAACAAAAAATGCGCCTGCTGAAGTTGATCCGCAGGCGCATGCACATGTCTTGGGAACCGCAACTACACCGACCGTACCACATGCCCGGAGGGCGTCTCCTGAATCAAGGATTCACTGTGATTTCGATATCAGCTTACGAACAGCCCCCCGTCATCGTCCTGGCGAGCGCATACTTGCAGGTGATGAAACCCACCGAACCAGCCAGACGGCGACACCTGCCCACCAGTCCCTTCAAGCCCCCGCCCGCCGCGCCGCCCGCGAAGGTCTTCGCTCCTGACGACCGGGTGACGCACGACAAGTACGGCCTCGGCACCATCCTGGAAGTCCACGACGGCCGCTCGGTCCTCGTCGACTTCGGGACGCAGAAGGTGAAGATCCTGGCTCCCTTCGCCAAGCTCTTCAAGCTCTGACCCGCCCCGGCCCGCCCGGGCGGCGCGCACCGCGCCCACCGGGCCCGGCACCATGCCCCGATCCGGTGAGTGCCCCACCGGGCGGTGAGAGGCGCACGCGGCGCTCGGTGCGCCGGCGGACCCGACGGCGGTGCACGGCCCGGTGCACCGGCGATCACGGACGGCGGTCGCCGGGCGTGAACTCCAGGTAGGCGGTCTCGCCGGGACGCACGCCGATGATCCGCCGGTAGAGGCGACGCGCCATGCCGAACCGTCCGGCGAGGATCCGCTCGGCGCGCTCGGCGTCGCCGCCCTCCAGGATCCGCGCGGCCGCCGCCACGGCCGGGCCGACGGGCCTGCCGCGCACGGTCGCCGGCGCCACGAGGGCGCGGGGGTCGCGGCGGATCCGCTTGACCTTCCCGGAGTCGGGCGCGGTGCTCGCCAGCAGGCGCCCGTCCTGCATGACGCACGACAGCGGGGTGGGCACCGCGGTCCCGTCGCGGCGGAACGTCACGACCAGGACGGTCCCGTGCCCGCGCAGCCCCGCGAAGCGGGACGCCTGCGCCGCGTCCACCCGTCGCGCCGAGGAGTGCCGGACGCGGTCGAGTGCCCAGTACACGGGCGTCCAGCGCCGCACCGCCACAGCAGCCCCCGTTCCCGCACCGCCCCTCGCGCGGCACGCCGTCGCGTCGACGCTGGCCTGATCCCGATGATTCTCGGGTTCGGGGAAAGTCTCCTCTCCAGGACGCGACGGAAGGAAGAGCTGTGGCCAAGCTGCTGTACTCGGCGACGATGTCGCTCGACGGCTTCATCGCCGGGCCGGGCGGGGACATATCCTGGCTGACCGAGCACCTCGGCGAACCGAACCCGACCGCCGAGCACCTGCTCCAGCAGATCGGCGCCCTTCTCGTCGGCAACCGCACCTTCGGCGGCGACGACCCGAACAAGGGCACCGACAAGGAAGGCGCGTTCGGCGGCCGGTACGAGGGGCCGGTGGTCGTCCTGACGCACCGGCCGCCCGCCGAGCCCGTGCCGGGCGTCACGTTCGCCGGCGACCTCGGGACGGCGGTCGCGGAGGCCAAGGCCGCCGCCGGGGACCGCTACGTCAACGTCCTGGGCGCGGACGTCGCCAGGCAGTGCATCGAAGCGAAGGTGTTGGACGAGGTGCTCGTCTTCGTCGCCCCGGTGCTCCTCGGGGACGGGGTGCCGCTGTTCGACAACCCCGGCGGCGAGCAGGTGCGGCTGGAGCCGCTCGCGGGCGAGTCCGCGCACTGGTACCGCGTCGCGTATTGACGTCCCGGCGCCGCTACCGCGCCGCGAGGCCACGCAGGGCGAGCTCCACGTGATGCCCGACCGCGTCGGGTTCGGAGTCGGGGATCAGCGGCGCGATGCGGACGAGCCCGAGCAGTTGGTAGGCGATGTCGCGGGCGGTCACGTCAGGGGCGAGGGTGCGGTCGGTGGTGCGGGAGCGGTCGACGGCCTCCTGGCCGACCCTGGTGAGGTGCTCGATGCACCGCCGGAGGTCCTCGTCCGCCGGCGACCCGGCGGTGAGCAGGTCGAGCATCGCCTGGTTGCCGGTGAGCCGGGCCATCGCCGCGGTGAAGAACGCGCGGAGGGCGGCGATCGCGGGCATGCCCTCGGGGAGGGACGCCTCGGCGAGGTCGGCGGGATCGGTGCCCGTCACGGCGTGGACGAGGTGCTCGCGGGTGGGGAAATGCCGGTAGAGGGTGCCGACGCCGACCCCGGCCGCCGCCGCGACGGCGCGCATGTCCACGGCCATGCCGCGCTCCCGGAAGGCGTGCTCCGCCGCCGCCAGGATCCGCTCCCTGTTCTCGACGGCGTCCCGCCGCCGCCTCCGATCCGCTGCCACCCCCACACCCTAGCGATCCGGAACACGTGTTCTGGTTAGTGCCAGCCTCAAGCGGAACATATGTTCCGGAACAGTGGGGGGCGGGCAGTGCGGACGATCGTGATCACGGGCGGCACCGACGGCATGGGAGCGGCCCTGGCGCGCCACTACCTGGAGGCGGGCGACCGCGTCGTGGTGGTCGGTCGGAGCCGCGTCAAGTTCGACGCGCTGGTCACCGGCGCGGCGGGCGGCGACCTCGCGGCGCGGGCGGAGTTCGTCGCGGCCGACCTGTCGTCGGTCGCCGAGAGCCGCCGCGTGGTCGAGCACCTGCGGGCCGGTTACGAGCGGATCGACGCGCTGGTCCTCGCGGCATCGTTCGTCCGGCAGCGCCGGCACACCACGGCCGAGGGGCGCGAGGCGTCATGGGTGCTGTTCTTCGTGTCCAAGTTCGTGTTCGTGACCGGTCTCGCCGCGCAGCTCGGCGCGGCCGACCGTCCGGTCATCGTGAACACCGCCGTTCCCGGCGCGCGGGCGGACGCCATCGACTTCGACGACCTTGAGATGACGGAGGGGTTCACGTTCGCGCGGTCCAACGCACAGCAGCGCCGGGCCAACGAGCTGCTCGGCATCCTCGCGACCGACGCGAACCCGGGCCTGGCCTACGTGACGTGGGGTCCCGCGCGGATCGTCCGGTCGAGCTTCGCGGGCGACGTCGGGACGGCCATGAAGGTCGGCGCCGCGGTCCTCGGGAAGCTGCTCGGCCAGCGCCCCGATGCCGCCGTCCGCCCGATCATCGGCATCATCGACGCCCCGTCCCCGGGAAGGGCCGCCTTCCGTGGTGCGAAGAGGCGCCCGCTCACCATCGGGGGCCATGACGAGAAGGACGCCGCACGCCTGGCGGCGGCGGTCGAGAACGGCCTCTGACCCGACCGTCGAGTGCCGCGTCGGCAACGCCGTCGCGACGCGCGAGCACGACGACTTCACGCTGGTCAATGATCTAGAAAGCGAGCGAGCCCGTGCGGAGGTCTCACGCACGGAGCCCCCGGCCCGTGACTTCCAGTCGGGCCGAGGGCTCTGGGTCTTTCGGGGGCACAGGCCAGGTCGAGGCCGCCGGTGTTGATCTGCGTTACGAACGCCCACCACGTGGACGGACCGAACACCCGCTTCGGCCCGTTCGGTTGGGCGAAGGCTCTGGGTCGTTCAGGGCTCAGGCCAGATCGAGGCCGCCGGTCTTCACTCGCGACGCGAACGCTCGCCACGCGTCCGAACCCAAGACCAACTTCGGCCCGTCCGGGTCCTTGGAATCCCGCACCGCCACCGCCGCCGCCAAATCGGCCACCTCCACGCACTGGTCCCCGGTGCCCGTACTACGGCTGCTCTTACGCCACTGCTCATTGATGGGGCTCACAGCCGCAACCTCCACGCACTCCGCCCCCGATGAGTCGCTGTGGCTGCTCTTCTGCCACTGCGCAAGCTTCACCGCCGCGACTGAGCCGACTTCCACGCAGGAGCCCCCAGAAGAATCGCTGTGACTGCTCTTGCGCCAGCGGGTGACGTCAACGTCCCACATCTTCACAACTCCTCGATGACTCTTCTGATGAGGCGCTCTGACTCTTCGGCCGGCAACGCCGACGCTCTCACTTGATCGAAGACTACGACAAGCTCCTCAACATCATGCGAGCCTTCGATCAACCGGCCGTGGCCGCCGGCCGCATCGGCGAAGGCAACGTCTGGACGGTCGGCAAAGCTCAGGAGGATGATCTCACCCGCCTGGAAGACGGGCGCACCGGCTGGGACGACCTGAAGCGTGACGTGAGGCAGTTGAGCCAGGTCGAGAAGGTACTCAAGCTGCCCGCGCATCACCTCCGGCCCCGCTGCGATGCTCCTGACGGCGATCTCGCTAAGCATGATCAGCAACCAGGGCGGCTGCTCCTTCTCCAAGATCGCTCGTCTCGCCATCCTCGCGGCTAGGAGTTCTTCCACCTTCTCTTTCCGGTGTCCCACTTCGAGCACCTTGCTGGCGTACTCCTCCGTCTGGAGCAGGCCGGGGATGAGCAGCGGTTCGAAGATACGCATGTAGGTCGCGTCCGGCTCGATCTCGATGAAGGGACGGAACCCTGGCGGCACGACCTGGATGCGTTCCAGCTGCTGGTTCCACTTCCACATGCGGTGGAACACCCCGTTTGTCTCGAAGAAGGAGTCGCAGTCGTTGGCGAAGTCTTCGGAGGGCGCACTCTTGCCTGACTCGATCTGCCCGATCCACTGGGGCGTGTAACCGAGCTTCTCCGCAAGCTGAGGGCGAGACAAACCGGGCGCTTCCCGATAAGTTCGCAATTCCACACCGAAGTACTCGGTCGGCGAGGACGGGATGCCGGGATCGCGGGGACGACGGGGCACGAGAACCTCCGGGGATTCGAAAGCGGGGGCTACTTTCTAACAAAGCCCGAGGACTTCCATCCGTGGGCTTCTTGCTCTTCCAGAAGATAACCCGATCACAGGAAGATTGGGAGCGGTAACGGAGAGAAATCGCACCGAAAGTTCAAACGATCATGGACACCCCCGTCAACCCCGCTGACCAGGCGTTGGCCCGGCTCTGCAAGGACTTCCAGGGCCACCGAATCTGGCGTGCGACACGCTACGACGGAATGCTCGGCGACTGGGTCGCCACTCTGCACGACCCTAAGGCCGGTGTAGATCCGACCGTTGTACGTAACACCGCAGAAGAACTCCGTAGGGCGCTCCTAGACGAACTCAGTCGCGCGTCCATCCACCGGAGCTCCGAACCCACTAAGTGGGTGCAATGGTAATGCGGTGGATCGAACCGAAGAATCTGAACGCCGGCGCACCGACTTCTTCTATTACGGTCCACCTTGACCGACTTGCCCAAGAAGTCATTCGCGAAGGATGGAAGGCCGTCCCGCGCTACGACGGCCCGCACCCGCTCCTACGCGTGTTCGACCCGGCCGTCCCGGACTTCGGGGAGAGCATCACGCTCGTCCCCGGAGGAACGCCCGGCATCTGGTGGTACCGGTCGAGCGCGGGCGAGGACCTTGCTCCGCACACCAAGCCGGTCCACGCGGCCGAGCAGATCACCCGGATCCTCACCCCGTACGTGGCCGCCGTCCTCGCGGCCAAGACCCACCGGCGCGAGACCACCGGCGAGCAGCGCGCCCTCCCCCGCCCCCACCCGGACCAGCCCCACGCGAAGACCATCGCGGATCTGCAAGACCGCTCCGGCGTCATCTGCTGGTGGGGCTCTCACACGGAGGAGTGGTGGGCGCTCGTCCCCGGCGGGACGCAATGGCAGATCGTCAGCGCCCCTGACCCCGAATCCCTCATCGAGACCATCGCCAACGCCCGCGCCCGCCGCTGACCCACAAGCCGCCGCGCGGCGGTGGAGGTTCCTCCCGCCCCTCCCCCGCCGCGCGGCTTCCTTATTCACGGGCTCAGCGCACGGGGGAATCAGGCGGCTAGGAGACGGCTTCCAGGGGGAGGTCGGTGCCGCGCCAGGTGGCGGCCAGGTCCTGCACCGGGATGTCGAGGGCCTCGCCGAGGCGGACGATCGTGCCGAAGCCGGGGGTGGGCAGGCGGCCGGTCTCGATCTTGCGCAGGGTCTCCGGCGAGATGCCGGCCGCGAGCGCGACGTCGGCGAGGTCGCGTCCGGCCCGCGCCTTGCGCAGCAGGGCGCCGAGGCGCCTGCCTGCTTCGATCTGTTCGGGCGTGAGCGGTTGGCGGACCATGGCCCCAGGATAGGAGTGGTATTTCTATACCGTCAAGCGCTACAGTCGCGCGGTATAGTAATACCGGAATTCCCTGGACGTGAGGTACTCGTGATCGAACTGAAGACGCCCGCGGAGATCGAGCGCATGCACGTGACCGGCCGCTTCGTCGCCGAGGTGCTCTCGGAGGTCAGCCGGCTCGCCGCGGTGGACGTCAACCTGCTGGACCTGGAGCACCACGCGCGCGCCATGATCAAGCAGCGCGGCGCCGAGTCGTGCTACTGGGACTACGCGCCCTCCTTCGGCAACGGCCCGTTCCGCAACGTCATCTGCCTGTCGGTCAACGACGCCGTCCTGCACGGCCTCCCCCATGACTACACGCTGCGCGACGGGGACGTCCTCAGCGCGGACATCGCGGTCAGCATCGACGGCTGGGTGGCCGACTCGGCGTGCACGGTCGTCGTCGGGACCCCCGCCGACGAGGACCTGCGCCTCATCCGCGCCACCGAGGAGGCCCTGGAG
This sequence comes from Actinomadura sp. NPDC049382, assembly GCF_040677125.1. NCBI lineage: Bacteria > Bacillati > Actinomycetota > Actinomycetes > Streptosporangiales > Thermomonosporaceae > Actinomadura > Actinomadura sp. NPDC049382. The sequence goes on along the minus strand of NZ_JBFARO010000105.1, from coordinate 14,488 downwards.
GCGGCGATCGAGACGGCGCGGCCGGGCAACCGGCTGGGCGACATCTCGGCGGCGATCTCGGCGGTGGCCGGCGCCTACGGCTACCCGGTGAACGACGAGTTCGGCGGCCACGGCCTCGGCCGGACGATGCACGAGGGCCCGCACGTGTCGAACAAGGGCAAGGCCGGTCGCGGCCTCACGCTCCGGCCGGGCCTGACCCTGGCGCTCGAACCGTGGTTCGCCCGCACCACCGACCGGATCGTCTACGACCCCGACGGCTGGACCATCCGGTCGGCCGACGGCTCGCGCACGGCCCACTCCGAGCACACGGTGGCCATCACCGAGGACGGCCCCCTCGTCCTCACCCGGCGCGAGTCGGAGCGCCCCGCGGGCAAAGCAGACCTCCCCTCCTGACGCTTCGACGGCGAGCAGGGCGCCGACCGCCGATCGCGGACGTCGCGCGGGCGGCGAAGATCTCGCCCGCCTACCCGGCCGTGAAAAGGCGGCCTGGTGCACCCGCACGGTGCACCAGGCCGCTTCCATGCCCGATGTGAGGACGGGTGCGGTCAGGCGGGTTTGACGGCCACACCGCCGAAGGCGCCGGCCTGGGCCTGGGTCAGGGCCGCGTCGTGGGGGTTGCCGTCGGGGCGCCAGTCGGTGACGGGGACGACGCCCGGGTCGAGAAGGTCCCAGCCGGTGAAGAACTCGGTGACGCGGTCGCGGGAGCGCGGGGTCAGGTTCACGCCCCCGGCGCGGTAGGTGCGGACCACGGCCGCGGCCTCGTCCGGGTCCTCCACGAGGTCGGTGGTCGAGTGGGAGAAGATCATCACGCTGCCGGGCGGCATGGCGGCCTTGTAGCGCTCCAGGATGTCGCCCGGTCCGTCCTCGTCCGGGATGAAGTGCAGGAGGGCGACGGTGAGCAGGGCCACGGGCTGCGTGAAGTCGATCAGGGCGCGGGTCTCGGCGGCGCCGAGGATCTTCTCGTGGTCGCGGAAGTCGGCGTCCAGGTAGGCGGTGCGGCCCTCGGGGCTGCCGGCGAGCAGGGCGCGCGCGTGCGTCAGGACGATGGGGTCGTTGTCGACGTAGACCACGCGGGAGTCGGGGGCGACGGACTGGGCGACCTCGTGGGTGTTGTCGGACGCCGGGATGCCGGTGCCGATGTCGAGGTACTGGCGGATGCCGAGGTCCGCCGCGAGCCGGACCGCGCGGCCGAGGAAGCGGCGGTTGGCGCGGGCGCCGGTGGCGACGTCGGGGAAGATCTGCAGGACCTTGGCGGCGGCGTCGCGGTCGGCCGCGAAGTTGTCCTTGCCGCCCAGGTAGTAGTCGTACATGCGGGCCGAGTGGGGGACGTCGGTCCGCAGGTCCAGGGACGGTGCGCGCTCGCCGGGCCAGTCCGAACGCGGTTCGCTCTCCGCCACCAGAACCCCACCTAATTCACGTGTATCCGACTTAACCGATCTTTGCCGACATGCTAGCTCGCATCACGATCATCCGCCCGGGATACGCCGAGGCCGGCGGCGACGCGGGCGGCGGTCTCGCGTAGCCAGATGTGAGCGGCGTCCTGGGTGTGCACCAGGTGCCACCAGAGCGCCTCCTGGACGGGCACCGCCTCGGACGGGCACGGCAGGACGCGGACGTCCGCGACCGAGGCCATCAGTTCGGCGAGGCGGCGCCGACCTCACGCCCGCCCAGGCCCGCGACCGCATCGCCGGCTACACGGTCTTCAACGACTGGTCGGCGCGGGACATGCAGTACCGCAAGATGCGGGTCGGTCTCGGGCCGTGCAAGGGCAAGGACTCCGCCACCACCCTCGGGCCGTGGCTCGGCTCCGGGACGTGCGCAACGGCGGCTGCCTCGCCGAGCTGTGGGGCCGGGCCGGCTCCCAGGACCCGCCGCCGCTCACGCCCGGCGACGTCGTCACCCTCACGGTCGAGGGGATCGGCGCCGTCTCCAACACCGGCGTCCAAGGGCGGGCGTCCGTCCCGCTGCCGCGCGCCCACAAACGGGCTCGGGAACGTCCGTAAATAGACCGATCGGTGGAAATGTGGACGCCATCTTCGGCGCGCAACGCGCAACGCTTTCGGAAATGGCGGTTAATCTTACAAAGCGGTTCAGCGATGCCTTATGCGCCGCCGGAGCAGCAAATGCGTATGGCATACCGTAGGCGGCGCCGATGCATCTCCATTGGCGTTTCTGCGGCTTTGTCCCGCCCGCGGGACACCGGCCGCGGAATGGTCCTCGGGGTCTGGCCGCCCGCGGCGGGGCCTGCGATCCTTGACGCATGCGCATCGTCATCGTCGGCGGCGGGATCATCGGCGCCGCGCTGGCCGACCGGCTGACCCGCGGGGCGGGCGACGCCGAGGTGACGCTGGTCGAGCGGGACCGGCCCGGCGCGGGCACCTCGGGCGCGAGCTTCGCCTGGCTCAACGCCAACGACCCCGGCGACCCCGCCTACCACTCCCTGCGCGTCGCCGCCCTCGGCGCCTGGCGGCGGCTCGCCGGGGAGTTCGGCGACCCCGACTGGTTCCGCATCGCGGGCAACACCGCGTGGGCCACCGACGACCCCGCCAAGGAGCGGCTGGCCGACCGGGTCGCGCGGCTGGCCGCGCTCGGCTACCCGGCCGCGCCGATCACCGCCGGCCGGCTGCGCGAACTCGAACCGGCCCTGCGTCCGCCCACCGCCGGCGCCGTCATCGGGCACTACCCCGGCGAGGGCCACGTGCACGGCCCGGACGCGGTGGCGGCCCTCATCGGCCGCGCACGCTCGGCCGGAGCGCAGCTGATCACCGGGACGGCCGCCACCCGCCTCAACCTGCGCGGCGACCGGGTCACCGGCGTCCGCCTCGGCACCGGCGACGACCTGGACGCCGACCTCACCGTCTGCGCGGCGGGGCGGCACTCCCCCGCGCTGCTCGCGACCGCCGGCCTCGCCCTCCCCCTGGTCGACGCCGAGGCGCCCGGGTCCGCGGCGCCCGGCCTCACCGCCGTCACCGGCCCCGCCCCCGCCCTGCTCAACGGCGTCGTCCACTCCCCCGGCGTCGACCTGCGCCCCGTCCCCGGCGGCGGGCTGGTGCTGGAGGCCGCCGACCTGGACGACGCCACCGACCTCGGCACCCCCGCGGCCGACCTCGACCGCCGGGCCGCCGAACTCCTCGACCGCGCCCGCACGCTGATCCCCGCGCTCACCGCCCGCGTGGAGGCGGTCCACCGGTGCGTCCGGCCGCTGCCCGCCGACGGGTACCCGCTCGTCGGCCCGCACCTGCCCGGCCTCTACACCGCCGTCACCCACAGCGGCATGACCCTGGGCCCGCACCTCGCCGACCTGATCGCCGCGGACCTGCGCGGCGGCGAACCCGCCCTCGCCCCCTACCGCCCGGACCGCGCCGCCCCGAAGGCGGCCCGGTAAGCGCGGGATCGCGCGATTTCGCTTCCGCACGCGGCGGGGGGCGCGTTGGATACCCTGGAGGCGAAGGCCGGGACGACGCGGCGCGATGGAGATCCCTCCGCGCATTTCGGTGGACGATGGTGCAGGTGCGTTCGGTGAAGGATGCTGTCGTGGTGCATGTGGGAAAGATCGCGCGGTTCGATGAGGTTCGCGGCTACGGATTCATCACGCCCGACGAGGGCGGTCCCGATGTCTTCGTCCATGTGAATGATCTGAACGACGACAAAACGCTGATCGCCACCGGGACCTCGGTCGAATACGAGCTCATCGACGGCGAGCGGGGGCTGAAGGCGTTCGACGTCAGCGTCATCGGCGACCGCGCGCCCGCGGCCGGCGGCGGGGGGCGGATCGTCCCGTCCGACGACGAGGTCCTCTGCGACGTCCTCACCACGACGGAACTGCGCATCGAGCTGACCGAGCTGATCCTCGACAGCGTGCCCGAGCTGACCGGCGCCCACCTGGTCCGGCTGCGCGAGAGCCTGCTGACCTTCGCCCGCAAGCACGGCTGGAGCGAGGACTGACCCTCCCCTCGCCGGTCAGCGGGACGCGATCGTGACGGCGGTCAGCAGCACGCACAGCACCGCGATCCCGGCGACCACGGCGGCCACGCCGATCTGCGGCGCCGCCAGCGGGAGCAGCAGCACGGCCGCGGCGCACCCCGCCACCGCGCCCGGGTGGGCCAGCGGCGGCGACGCGATCAGCGCGTGCACCAGCCACAGCAGGGCGAGGAACACGCCCACCGGGACGGCGACCGCGTAGCAGATCGCCATCGGCGACGCCGCCACGTGGTGCCCGGTCTGCTCGACCGCGACCTCCAGCCCGGCGCCGAGCGCCGCGAGCGCGGCGAAGATCCCGTAGTGGCCGTAGCCCCACAGGAAGGAGCGGTGCCGCCGGTCGCGCAGCCCCGCGCCCGCCGGGGCGAGGAAGTACAGCCACCACAGGGCGAACAGCACCACCAGGCCGGACACCGCGATCACCAGGAACGGGCTGCTGACCTCCGACTCCGCCAGCGCCCCCGCGACGCCCCGGGTCGCGGCGAGGACGCTCTCCCCCAGCAGGATGATCGTGAAGAGCCCGTAGCGCTCGGCGATGTGGTGCGGATGCCAGGTGGTGGGCGCGGCCCGCTCCGCCCACGCCGGCACGGCCAGCTCCAGCGCGGCCAGCACCAGGAAGACCGGGACGTGCGCGGACGGCGGCAGAGCGCCGGTCTCCGCGGCCGCCTGGCGCACGATCCAGCCCACCTGCAGCGCGATCATGCCGCCCGCGTACCGGAACGCGGTGCGGCGGCCGTCCGGGTCCTCGATCCCGGCCCGCACCCATTGCGTGACGAGCCCGATCCGCATGATGAAGTAGCCGAGCGTGACGCCGCGCCAGTCGTCGTGGTCCGCCGCCGCCGGCACCCCGGCGGCGAGCACCAGCACGCCCGCCATCTGCACCATGGTCAGCAGCCGGTAGGCCACGTCGTCGGTGTCGTAGGACGAGGCGAACCAGGTGAAGTTCATCCACGCCCACCAGATCGCGAAGAAGACCAGGAGGAACGGGACGACCCCGGCCGCCGCGCGCCCCGCCGCGATCTCGTGCGCCAGCTGCGCGGTGACCGCCGCGACCGCGACCACGAACGTCAGGTCGAACAGCAGCTCCAGCGGGCTCGCGGCCCGGTGCGGCTCGTCGATCGGGCGCGCCCGCATCCGCACCCGGATCCGGATCCCGGACTCCGGGTGCGGCGCGGCCGCGTCACGGTGCGGCGGAGTCACGGCGCGTTCTCATCGCGGAAGCCGATCTCCCGGTGGGTGCCGTCGCACAGCGGCTTGTTCTCCGAGTGGCCGCAGCGGCACAGCGTCACTCGGTTGCGGGTCTCCAGCGGCAGGCCGTCCGACCGCATGACCGGCACCCGGCCGGTGACCCACAGCGCGCTCGCCAGGCCGTCCTCCTCGGCGAGGACGGAGACCGCCTGCGGCAGGTCGGCCTCGATCGTCTCGCCGCCGCGCCGCAGGGCGTAGCTGTAGGAGCCGGACGGGCAGTGGTCGATCCGCCCCATGATCTCGGCGCGGACGTCGCTGTCGGCGGTGTCGGCGAGCATCTCGGCGATCGGCCGGGTGCGGCCGATGCAGAACGCGGCGTGGATGCACAGCTCCCCGACCCGCTGCGCCGAGATGCCGACCCCGTCGTGGACGTGCTGCAGCTCCGCGTAGGGGCGGAGGCCGGCGCTCTCGGTCCCGTCGAACCCGGCGAGGGCGTGCGTCCCGTCGCAGAACGGCTTGGACCCCGACCGGCCGCAGCGGCACAGCGCGTACACGTCCTCGGTGGGCAGGTCCTCGCCCGTCTGCCAGGTCAGCGCGGCGCCCTCCGACGAGACGATCTTGCGCTTGCGGCGCAGCGGGATCCCGCCGTACACGATGTACGGGCCGTCGCGGAGCACGACGACGCGCCGCTCCTCCCCTTTGCTCCAGCCGCGCGCCTCCTTCGGCACGTACTCGAAGGTGGGGCCGGCGGTGGTGCCGCCCTCGTCCGGCATGCTCATCAGGGCCTCGGCCTGCGCCTTCAGCGCGTACATGGTGCCGACCGCGACCGGCAGCATCCCCGGACTGCCGTCGAAGGCCAGTTCGAGCAGGTGCAGGATGCCGCAGTAGGTGCGGTTGAACTCCTCCTGGGCGGCGCGGATCTCGCTGCCCGGCGGATGGTCGGCCAGGCGCGGGTTGCGCCGCATCGGCCGGACGCCGCCGAAGTCCACGGCGACCGGTTCGCCGGTCGGCCCCGACTCGGGGGTGTCGCCGCGCCGGTAGCGCCGGCCCGCCTTCAGCTCCTGGAACCGGTAGTAGTGCGCGACCTCGTCCCGCTCGGGGTGGAAGACGTCCCGGTCGCCGTCCCAGACCTCACCGCGCGCGGTGCCCTCGCCCTGCTCGACGATCTCCTCCAGCGCGGCCAGCGCCGAGGTCAGGCCGGTGACCGCGAACAGCCGCCCGGCGCTGTTGCGGAAGTGGGCGGACGTCACCTGGCGGGCCGGGTCGCCGGAGAACACCGCGTCCTCGCCGAGCCGGTCGCACAGCCCGCGCAGCCCCTCCTCGACCGCGTCGTAGAACTGCCCGATCGTCGCGTAGGCGTCGTCCTCCGGCGGCGCACCGGGCGGTGCGGGCCTCTCGATCCGCAGGAACGCCTCGATCGCCTCCGGGCCGAACGGCACCAGGGACAGTTCCAGGGAGCGGTCGCCGTGCGGCAGGGGCCGGGGGTGCGGCGGGAGCATCTCCGGGGCGTCCAGCCGGGGCCGGCCGCCGACCGCGTTGAGCAGGTTCGCCGCGAGCGCCAGGTGGAGCATCTCCTCGGCGAACACGCTCGCCACCACGTGGACGGCCTCGGGGTTGCGCTCCGGGTCGAGCGAGTACAGCGCGCACAGGTACGGCGGCAGCGTCGCGTGCTCCAGCTCGATCGCCCACTGCAGGTGCTCGCGGAGGCTCTCCAGGGTCGCGATCCGTGCGGGACGGGCGGTCGTCCGGCTCATGAGTCGCCTTCCAACTTCTCCACGGCGCCGAGGAGGTTGCGCAGGCCGACCTCGTCGCGCTCGGCGTCGGCCGGGTCGAACAGCCACTCGCCGACGGGGGCGGCGGCCGCCTCCTCGGGGCGGCTCGACTCGACCAGGGTCAGCTCCTCCTCGATCTCGATCTCCAGTTCGACCTCGAAACTCTTGTCCTCATTCGCTGAGGTCACGTGTCCTCCTTGGGGGCCGCGCCGCACGGGGCCGGGCGACGGCGTGAACGAGCTGCATGGAGAGCCGCCCGGAGGCGAGCAGGCGGGAGAAGCGCTCGCCCTGGTGGGCGGCCAGCGCGTACGCCCGCTCCTCGCGGTGCCGGGCGGCGACGAGCGCGGCGACCTCCGCGGCGCTGCGCGACCAGGCCAGCGGCGCGTACCCGGGCCGCTCGATCTGCTCGACGAGGTCGAACCCGGCCCCGTCGAGCAGTCCGGCGAGCTCCGGCTGGGTGGGGAAGTGGTTGCCGTCCGGGACCGCGCCGAGCACCGGGCCGTGGGCGACCGTCACCAGCAGCCCCAGCGACGCGCCGGGGGCCAGCACCCGGTGGATCTCGCCGAGCAGCGCGGCCTTGTCCTGGACGGTGCACAGGACGCCCAGGCACCAGGCGGCGTCGGCGGACCCGGTCCGCAGCGGGATCCGCGCCGCGTCGGCGGTCACGACCGGCAGCCCGAACAGCCGGGCCGCCGCGCGGCACGCGGCCGGCATCCGCTCCAGCAGCACCGGCCGGACGCCGAACCGCTCCGCCGCCCAGGCCGCCGGGCCGCCCGCGCCGGCGCCGACGTCCAGCAGCGTCGTCCCGGGCGCCAGCTCGCACGCCTCGGCGAGCCAGGCCAGCGCCGCCGGGTTCGCGCTGCCGCGGCAGGCGGCCGGGATCGCGTACCGGTCCCCGAGCAGCTCGACCGCCTCGGCCGTCCATTCCGCCACGTCATCGAACTCGGCGACCATCGCCGCTGCGGTCATGGCACTCCCCCGATCGTCCGGCGGTGCCTACTTCGCCACCGCGTCGCGGCCGGGCCAGTCGGCGTAGCGGATCGAGCCGAGGACGGCGTCGCCGAGCGGGACCAGGCTCCGCTCCTCGACCTCGGCCCCGAAGTAGTGCGCGTGCGGGTCGGCGACGACCTCGCGCGGGTCGTTCCAGTAGGCCAGCGCGTCGCGGATGAACTCGTCCATCCGGAACCGCTCCGGCCCGGCGATCTCGATCCGGCCGTTCAGCGGGGCGCCCATCGCGACCTCGGCGACCCGCGCGGCGACGTCGTCGCCGGCCATGGGCTGGTACTGCACGGGCGCGATCCGCACGGTGCCGCCGTCGGTGGCGTCGTCGGCGATGCCCCGGGTGAACTCGAAGAACTGCGTGGCGTGCACGATCGAGTACGGGATCGGCGACTTGCGGATCAGGTCCTCCTGGGCCTGCTTCGCGCGGAAGTAGCCGCGGGACGGCTCCCGCTCGGTGCCCACGATCGACAGCCCGACATGGTGGCCGACGCCCGCGCCCTCCTCGGCGGCCAGCAGGTTGCCGGTCGAGGTCTCGAAGAACTCCAGCACGGCCTTGTCCTCGAACGACGGCGAGTTCGCCACGTCGACCACCACCGACGCCCCCGCCAGCACGTCCGCGAGGCCCTCGCCGGTCAGCGTGTTCACCCCGGTGTTGGGCGCCGCCGCGACCGCCTCGTGCCCCCGCGCGCTCAGCCTCTCCACGACCTTCGACCCGATCAGGCCGGTGCCTCCGATGACCACGATCTTCATGTTCGATCCCCTCCAGTTCGCCGGGCGGCGGCGGTCGCCGCCCGGCCGCCATCTAGGACAAGGCGGACCCCCCACCCGTGACAGTTCCCGCGAACTTTTTTCCGATGCGGGAGGTCCCGTCCCGTATGACCCGCTGGTCATGCGACCGGCGGGCCGACACCGACAACTGTCATCGCCGCCTCCGGCAGGGGCACCAGGGTGGGACACTGGCCGCCTCACGGGGGTCCCGGGCGCGCGGGGCCCGGGGCCGGTCATTCCCCGTCGTAGACGAGCCGGCCGTCCTCCCGCAGGCGCGCGCCCGACGTGGGCGGATGCTCGGTGAGGCGGCCGTCGTGGGCCAGGTGCAGGACGGGGCGGCCGCGCGCCAGGACGGCGAAGTCGGCGATGAGCCGGCGGTGGCAGCGCCACCACACCGACTCGCTGCACATGACGGCCGTGCGGGCCTGCCCGGCCTCGCGCAGCAACTCGTCCATCGCGTCCAGGAACTCGGGGCTGCGGGTGTGCCGGGCGTACCCGCGGAAGGAGTCGTTGCGCCAGAACCTGTCGGGGCTGTCGGGCGCGGCGCGGCGGAAGCCGCCGAGGCGCTTGTCCCAGCGGTAGCCGACGCCCTCGGCGGGCAGCCATTCCGCGAGGGCGTCGCGCTGCACGTCGGGGTTGCGGCGGCTGCCGGGCGCGGTGCGGACGTCCACGACGGACCGCACCCCGGCGCCGCGCAGCAGGGGCGCCAGCTCCGCGCGCCCCGCCGTGCCGTGGCCGAACGTCAGCAGCGGTTCCACGCCCTCAGGCTGCCCGATGCGGCCGGCGGGACACCCCCGCCGGCCGCATCGGGGCGTCCGGGCCGCTCTCGATCGCCGCCGGCCCCCGGATGAGGGCCGGCGGCGGGAACGCGTCGGTCAGCTCGCGTTCACGGCCACGTCGTCGATGACGAAGCTCGTGTACAGGGCGGCGTCCTCCGTGCCGGAGAACGAGAGCGTGACGGTCCGGCCCGCGTAGGCGGACACGTCGATGCTCTTCTGGACGTACCCCGAGTTGGCGTCGAGGTTGGAGTAGGCGGCGACCGTGGTGCCGCCGACCTTTACCGTGAGGTTGTCATAGGCCGTGACGCCGGTGGTCTCCGCGGTGTCGATGTGCACGTAGTACGTCAGCGTCGCCTTGCACCCGGCCGGGATCGTCACCGACTGCGCCGCCGAGTCGGTGTGGGTGCGGCCGTAGCCGTCGAGCCAGGCGTAGTGCGTGCCGGAGTGGGCGGTCTCACCGTCGCTGTTGGACGACACGACGCCCGTGGTGGTGGTCCAGGGCGACGTCCCGCTCTCGAACCCGCCGTTGGACACCTTGTCGCCCGGCGCGGAGCAGCCACCGCCGGGCGGGTTGACCGTCCAGGTGAAGGACGCGGTGCCGGTGAGGCCCGAGGTGTTCTTCGCCGTGACCGTGACGGTGCTGGAGCCCGCCGTGGTCGGGGTCCCGGAGATCACGCCGCTGGAGGCATTGATCGACAGCCCGGCCGGCAGCCCGGTCGCGCTGTAGCTCAGCGTCTCGCCGTTCGGGTCGCTGGCCTGCACGGCGAGGTTGACGGCCGTGCCGACCGTGCCGGTCTGGTTCCCGGGGTTGGTGACCTTCGGGTTGGCGCCCTGGCCGGGGCACTCGCCGGGCACGGGGTCGGAGCCGGTGACGCTGACCGCCGCCCAGGCGGCCATCACGGTGTTGTACTCGGTGCAGTGCGTGCCGTACAGGTCGGCCGCGGCCTTCAGCGAGTCGACGCGGGCGTCGGCGTAGTTCTCGTTGCTGTTGGCGTAGGACGCGAGGGCCTTGAACCAGATCTTGGCGGCCTTGTCGTTGCCGATCCCGGTGACGGTGGAGTTGTTGCACGTCGGGCTGTTGCCGTAGCCGTGGTCGCCGCTGCCCACGGCGGTCAGGAAGAACCAGTGGTTCAGCGGGCCCATGGAGTAGTGCGGGTCGAGCCCGCCGTTGCCGCTGTCCCAGCAGTTCGGCGACTGGCCGTCCAGCGCCGGGTTGTACATGTAGCGCAGCGGGTCGCCGTTGCCGAAGATGTCGATCAGCTCGCCCATGGTGTAGTCGGGCTTGTCCACGGGGTTGTCGGCGTAGAACTCCACCATCGTCCCGAAGATGTCGCTGGTGCCCTCGTTCATCCCGCCGGTCTCGCCGTTCTCGCCCCAGCCGACGATGGCGCCGCTCACGCCGTGGCTCATCTCGTGCCCGGCGACGTCGATCTCGACCAGCGGCCTGGCGTTGCCCTCACCGTCGCCGTAGGTCATCTGGGAGCCGTCCCAGAACGCGTTGACGTAGGCGTTGCCGTAGTGGGTGCGGGACGGGACGCCGCTGCCGTCGCCGAAGATGCCGTTCCGGTCGTGGACGTTCTTGAAGTAGTCGTAGGTCATGGCGGCGCCGTAGTGCGCGTCCACTCCGGCCGACGACGGGTCGCTGTTGCTGCCGTTGCCGAACTCGCCGGTGGAGTTGCTGAAGACGGTGCCGGTCCCGGACGTGGCGTGGTTCAGGTTGGTGGTGTACCCGTTGCCGTGGGAGGGGTCCCGCATCGTCCAGGTGCTGCCGGACTGTGTCAGGTCGAGGTTGACGGTGCCGACGTAGATGCCGTGGCCCGTGCCCTGGGTCAGGGCTGTGGCCGGGGTGGTGGCGGCCGGGGCGGTCCGGACGCCGGACGGCACGAACGTGGAGACCTCGTCGTCGCTCTGGACGACGCCGCCCTTCTGGGCGTCCACCAGCACGTGCAGCTTGCTGGGCGTGCGGTCGGCGCGGACGCCGGTCACGACGGTCTGCCAGACCAGCGCCGCGGACCGGCCCTCCATCTTGATGGCCAGCTTCGGCTTCGAGACCGCCGAGACCGTGCCCTTGAGCTGCGTGCGGGCGATCCCGGCGGCGGCCGAGGCGCGCACCTTGGGCGTCGTCCGGATCGCGCCGGCGGTGTCGGACGCCGTCTCCAGCGCGCCGTAGGAGCCGTCCGGCCTGAGGTGCACGACGAGGTCCCCGCCGTAGACGGGGAGCCCGCGGTAGGTGCGGTCGAACCGGACGTCGGCCGACCCGTCGCGGTCGACGACGACCGACCGGGCGGTGAACTCGTGCCCGCCGGCGCGGTGCGCGCGGCCGGGGTGCGCCGCGATGGCCTTCCGCGCCCTGGCGATGGCGCGCTTGCGGACGGACGGGGACGGGTTGAGCGTGAAGGGCGCGTCCGCGAACGCGGACGGCCCGGCGGGCTGGTGCGGACGGGGCGGGGCCTGCGGGGTGGCCGCGGCCGGCGAGGCCACGGCGACGCCGGTCAGGGCGACCAGCGCCGCCGCCGACGCGGCGATCGCGATTGTCCGTTGGGACATGGGATGGACGTCCTTTCACCACTGAAGGGAGCCCGTGGTGACGGGGGGTTGACAAGCGCGAGTGTGAGCAGCTTCGTCCGCATTAGTAAGCCTGGCGAAGAATGCATAGGGATATCCCTATGTGCGGGAGCCGGCGGGCCCGCGGCCGGGGATCAGCGGCCGGGGATCAGCGGCCGGATACGGTGAGCCGCGCGACGTCGACCCGGGAGCGGACGCCGAGCTTGCGGAACGTCCGGGTGAGCGCGGCCTCGACCGTCTTGATGCTGAGGAACAGCCGGGCGGCGATCTCCCGGTTCGTGGCCCCCTCCGCCACCAGGACCGCCACCCTGCGCTCGACGTCGGTGAGCACGCCGAGCGGGTCGTCGCCCGACGCCCGCCGGACCGGCCCGGCGGCGGCGAGCCGCTGCAGCTCGGCCTGGGTGCGGGCCAGCCAGGGCCGCGCCTCGGCCTTGGCGAAGACGCCGCGCGCCCGCAGCAGCGCCGCGCGGCCGCGCTCCGGGTCGTCCCGCCGGGCGCGCAGCACGCCCAGCTCCAGCCACGCGCGGCCCTCCTCCAGCCGGTAGGGCAGGGCCTGGAGCAGCTCCGCCGCGTGCTCCAGCCCCTCCTCGGCCGCGCCGAGATCGCCCTGGGCCGCGCGGACGAGCGCCGCGGAACGCTCCAGCACGGCGAGCACGCCGCGCCGTCCCAGCCGGGCGGCCCGCGCCCGCGTCCCGGCGACCAGCTCGGCCGCCTCCCCGGCGCGGCCGGCGGCCACGAGGGCGTCGGCGAGGTCGGCGTGCCAGCGCCGCATCGCGGGGTCGCCGAGCCCCTGCCCGGTCTCCAGCGCGCGGACCTGGTCCAGCACCCGCACCGCCGCGCCCGCGTCGCCGAGCTGCAGCCGGACCAGCCCCTCCGCGTGCAGGGCGCGCGGCAGGAACAGCTGGTCGCCGTCGTCGGCGCTGTGCTGCACCGCCTGCTCCGCCGCCGACAGCGCCCGGCCGAGGTCGCCGCCCGCGGCCTCCGCCAGCGCCAGCGCGTACCAGGACGGCCCCTGGCTCAGCCCGGAGTCCTCGGCGAGGTCCAAGCTCTGCCCGGCCAGGCGGAGCGCCCGGCGGCAGCGCCCCTGGTAGATCTCCACCTGCGTCATGCAGTACAGGCACAGGCACAGGCTCTCCACCACGCCGCGCTGGCGGACGCTGTACATCAGCGCCCGTAACTCCGCGCGAGCCTCGCTGACCCGGTCGTGCATCAGATGGTGGCGGTGCTTGACGTAGACGGGCCCGTTGTGGTGCCACATCACCTGCGGGTCCTGCGGCTCCGCCAGCGCCCTGCGGAGCGTCCGCTCGGCGTCCGGGTGCCCGAGGAACAGCTCGATGCTCGCCTGCTTGGACAGCGCGAACAGCTCCGTCCCGCGGTCCCCCGCCAGGGCGGCCAGCTCGGCCGACCGGCGGGCGTGCACGTGCGCGGCCGTCGCCGAGCCCCGCACCAGCCACGCCCGCCAGCTCAGCCGGTAGTGCAGCGGCGCGAGCAGCAGCGGCTCGCCGCGCGCGTCCTCCATCGCCTTGGGGAAGACCTCCTCCACCTCGGCGAGCGCCTGCCCGGAGGAGTCCAGCACCACGATCCACGCCCGGACCCGCTCGTCCGGCCGGGCCGTCGTCTCCAGGACGCGCCGGGCCAGCCGCCGGGCCAGCGGGTAGTCGCCCGCGGCGACCGCGTCCTCGGCGGCGCCGAGCCGCCGGCCGACCGCGGCGTCCCGCGCCGACTCGGGGGTGCGGTCGGCGGCCAGCTCGCCGAGATGCGCGGCCGTGGACAGCCCGCCGCGGCGGCGCGCCACCGCCGCGGCCTCCGCCAGCGTCGCCGCGATGCGCCGGTCCCGGCCGGACGTCAGCCGGGCCAGGTGCAGGGCGCGCTCCACCGGGTCGTGCACCGCCTGGGACAGCGCCCGGTGCGCCGCCTTCCGCTCGACGGGCTCAGCCTCGGCGTAGATCGCGGCGGACAGCAGCGGATGGGTGAAGCGGATCTGCCCGGCCTCGTCCACCGCCACGATGCCGCGCCGCTCGGCCTCCGCGAGGTCGCCGCGGCCCGTCCGGCGCAGCAGCTCCACCGACGGGCGGCTCGCCGCGCTCGCCACCAGCAGCGCCTCCCGGACGGCCGGGGACAGCGCCGCCAGCCGCTTGCGGATCAGCACCGACAGGCTCTGCGGGATGGGCGGGTCGGCGGCGCTCGGATGCTCCAGCACGCTGCGCGCCAGCTCCACCGCGAAGAACGGGTTGCCGCCACTGACCTCGTGGATCCGGGCGAGCTGCGCGCGCGGCCAGGACCGGCCGAACCGGCCGCCGAGCAGCACCGCCAGCTCCGCCGCCGACATCGGCGGCACCCGGACCGCCAGCACCGGCGCCGGGCACAGGCCCGCCGCGTCCCGCCACCGGCCGCCCGCCCCCGGCTCGCCGGGCGCGGGCTCCGGCCGGACCGAGG
>NZ_JBFARO010000104.1:0-28707 GCF_040677125.1 Actinomadura sp. NPDC049382 | reverse complement strand
GTCACTCTTCACATACCGGCCCTCCTGGATCGCTGGCAACAACACCCCTCTTTGCCAGCCGACCCAAAAAAGGTTCACGCGCGAGCGGCGGCGGGCATGGCAGGCCGGCACCACCGTCGGCAGAAAGCCTGCCAACCGCCAAAACGAAGACCGCTGATCACCGGCTCTAATGACCGATGGCAGGTGTTGGGGACGCGCAGGGTGATTCTGGGTGTGTCGGTGATGTGGAGAGTGCCGTGGTGGGTGTGGGCGACCTGGCGGCGGAGTCGAAGCTTCGCCCGGTAGAGCTGCGGCCCGCGATCCTTGGCAGAACCGTCCGTACCAAGCTTCGCGTCCGCAACGTCGGCACAGGAAGGGCCGGTGGGATGTAACACGACGAGGCGCTCTCGCCAAGAAGAGCAAACAGCGCATAGCGGGAGGCCCTTGGATGGGAGATGTGAAGCCGGCCGTGGGGACGGATCCGGCGGATGTCACCGCGATCGGTCGTGATCAGGCGGCGCTGGAGGTGTTCTATCGGCGGCATGTCGCGGATGTGACCCGCTTCGTGGCTCGCCGGATCTCCGATCCTCACACGGTCGACGATCTGACCACCGAGGTGTTCCTGGCCGCGATCGATACCGCCGAGCGGTATCAGGTCGGCCGGGGGAGCCCCCGAGCGTGGTTGCTGGGCATCGCCCGGAACGTGGTGGCCGCCGAGTGGCGGCGCCATGCCGGTGAGCGGGACAAGGCGGAGCGGGCGGGAGGCCATCGCTACCTGGACGGCGACGACATCGTCCGGTTGGAAGAGCAGATCGACGCCGAGCGAGTGGCGCGCGCCTTGCATTCGACGCTGTCCGCGCTGCCCGAGCGGCTGCGCAGTGTCATCGAGCTGGTCGATCTGGACGGCCTGACCCTGGCCGAGGCGGCCGCGGCCCTGGGCATCCGCAACGGTACCGCCCGGGTTCGACTGCACCGGGCCCGTAAACGGCTGAAAGCCGCCTTCCCGCCGGACAATGCGGTGCTCGCCCAGTCAATCGCTAATCCACAGTCCTCCTTGGCGAAAGGAGCCTCCTCATGAGCAACATTTCTACCGATGACACTCCGCTTGCGGGCTATCAGGAACGGAGGCTGATCGAGCTGACCGCGGCGGTTGTCGCCAAGAGAGAAAAGGGCGCTCGCGCATCGGCGGTTCGGCCGCCGCGCCGCCCGAGGGTGGTGCGCCGGCGATCGGCGTGGGGCCTCGCGGGGGCGGCGTGCACGGCGTGCGCGGTTGCCGGTGTGCTGCTGACCTGGACGGGGAGCGCTCAGCCCGCCTACGCGGTGACCCGGGATCCGTCCGGCCTGGTCACGGTCAAGGTCACCGAGAAGACCCTGGACTCACGCGACGCTGACGCGCTCTCGCGCGAATTGCGTTCGCTGGACGTGCCGGCGGTCGTGTACTCCATCCCAGAGGGCAAGGTGTGCCCGCAGCCCTATGCCAGGCAGGTCAACCTCCCGTCGAACGTGTACGACATGCCGGACGGCCTGTACACCCTGCCCAGTGATCTCCCGAAGCCGGGAGGCGGCTGGAAGATGACGATCAATCCGGGCAACTTCAAGCCCGGCCAGTTCATGGTCTGGACGTTGACCACCTCAGGTGTCTACGAGCAGAACGGTCGGCGCACCGGATCCGCGTCCTCGGTCGGCACCTACCTGGTCAGCGGACGCACCATTCCGTGCCATAACCGGCCGGCCCCCCGAGTGCGAACACCGCAGCCACCCTCTGGAAAGAAGGATGGCACGCCAGTCTTTATCACTGACACCGGCGGCTATGTCTCGTTCGCGGACTCGCACTGACGAATACTCCCGGCGCGGCCGCAGGCTGTAGGACGACGGTGTCCACCGGATCCGAGTGGACACCGTCGTCCAGCAAGGGCACCGTCCTCAGGCTCGCCCTGCCGCTAGGGCCAGGTGGCCGCCCAGGACCATACCGTCCGACCTACTCGAGGTGCCCGTCCCGCCCGGGCACCGACCCGGCGCGCCATGACAGGCGCCGCCGCTCCGGATCGGTCGCGCACTCTGTTCCACCAGGGGCCAGGAACTCGACAGCCAGTTCGTGGCGTTGCGCGCCGCCGGGTGCACCCGGATCTTCTCGAAGAAGATCTCCGCCCGCGTCAAGGTGCGTTCCGAGCTTGAGGCCGCGCTCGCGCTGTGCCGCGACATCAAGACGGCCGCGCCCGGGCAGACGGTCATCTTCATCCTTCGATGTAGGACGGGCTCGGCCCGCCCCACGACGTGGGCCCACAGCACCCCCTCGCCGTTGGACCCAGAAGCCCGGCCCCGGTCGGCGGCGGCACGGCGTTGTGGTCAGGAATTCGGGGACTGGCCGACGGAGGTGCCCTCGGCAGCGGCGGTGAGGATCTTGTGGACGACACCGACCGTGACCCTCACCCCGGCGGCGATGGTGCGGATGGCTTCCCCGACGCCTGCGCCGATCGAGGATCGCCGCACCACCTGACTCCCATTCCTCTCAAACGCTATTGCGGTGGGCGGCGGAGGCCATTCCGAGCCAGGTGTGGGGGTTGCGTTCCCAGCACCAGCCGAGCTTGGGGGCGTTCTTGCTGATCCATATCGCCGGGACGCGGCGGTCGCCGCAGCGTGAGCCGCCCAGGGAGTAGCATTTGTTCTTGACCAGGACCTCTGGGAACTGGGTGGTCATGGCTATGCCCTCCTCGATGGTGAGCAGGGTCCGTCCCCGGTCGCGGATGGTGTCCATGGCGTCGTTGGGGATGGCACCGCAGAACTCCTCGCCGCGTTCGATCTCGAACAGCAGGTAGACCGGCTGGTCGGGGACGTCGGTCTCCTTGATGGCGACGAAGCGTTCAAGGGATCCGGGTTCGAAGGAATGGTCGACGAAACCGGGTTTGGCCTTTCCGTGCAGGGTGGTGCGCGGCATCATCTGCTCGATCGGGACGACCTGGCGTTGCACCACGAGCAGGAAGGGAAGTCGGCCGGCATCGGGCTCGTGAGCGAGGTTCCCGGCGTTCACGGCGACCGGCCGCAAGGGCGTGACCAAGGCGCGGAACTGCTCTGGGGTCATGCCGGCCATGGCCGGGTATTCGTGCTCGACCAGGTTGTGAACCTGCCGGTCGAATTCCGCGCCCGCGTCGAAGGCCGTCTGCGGTGTCATGAGATCCTTTCGTATGATCCGGCGGTTCAGAGATTAGGGGCTGGAGCGTCCGATGGCGTGGCCCGCCGGGTCTTCGGGCACTGCCCCGTCAGCAGGAGGTCGGTGAACCCTCCTATGAGGGAGTCTGGCGGAGTTCAGGGGAGTCCTCGGAAGAACTGCGCCGATTCGCTGCGGCCCCCGGCGGTGATGATGGTGTGGTTGCGCGTGACGGCATGCCTGATCGTCTCCCGTTCAGCGGGTGATGCGGGCGAGGGCGCCGGTTTCCAGCGCCGCCCACAGGGCGCCGTCCGGGCCGAGGGTGATCCCGTGGGGTTCCGAGCTGGGGGTGGGCAGGTCGTGTACCTGGATCAGGCCATCGCCGGTGATGGAGCCGACGCGGTTGCCGCCCCACTCGGTGAACCACTGCTCACCGTTGGGGCCGGGCGTGATGGCGTGCGGCCGGGCGGTCCGGTCGGGCAGCGCGAACTCGGTCACCCGTCCGTCGATGGTCATCCGGCCGATCTGCCCGGCGGCGATCTCGACGAACCACAGGGAGCCGTCCTGTCCGGCGGTGATGCCCACCGGTCCTGCGGCCTCGGTCGGCAAGGGGTGGACGGCGATCGCTCCGTCCATGCCGATCCGCCCGATCGCGTTGGCCTGGTTCAGGGTGAACCACATCCCGCCGTCCGCACCGGCGGTGATCGCGGAGGGGAACGCGCCGGTGGCGGGGAGCGGGAACTCGCTGACCCGGCCGTCGGTGGTGATCCGGCCGATCCGATCGGCGGCGGTCTGGGTGAACCAGAGCGCCCCGTCCGGTCCGGCGGCGATGCCGTACGGGCCGCAACGCGCGGTGGGCAGCGGAAACTCCGAGACCGTGCCGTCGAGGGCGATCCGCCCGATCCGGTGCGCCTGGTACTCGGTGAACCACAGCGCCCCGTCCGGTCCGGTCGTGATGATCGTCGGCCCGCACGCCGGATCGAGCCGGTGGGTGATGGACTCCCGCCCGGGGACGAGCCGGCCGATACCGCCACCGCGGACGAGCGTGAACCACAACGCACCGTCAGGCCCGGTCGTGACGGCATACGGGCCGTCGTTGCGGTCGGCTACGACATGTTCCGTGATGGTCAACGGCTTTCCCTGCGTAGGTGCTGGGTGGCGATGTGTTCGATGTCGGCTGGGGTGCCGGCCATGATGGTGCGGGCGTGCTGCGTGATCAGATCGGTGGGCCAGTCCCACCAGGCGGCATGGCGGAGCCGGTCCACGTCGGCGTCGTCGAAGCGCCGCCGGATCTGGCGTGCCGGGTTGCCGCCCACGATCGTGTAGGGCGGCACGTCCGCGGTGACGACCGCGCCGGCGGCGATGATGGCTCCGTCGCCGATCCGCACGCCGGGCATGACGATCGACTGGTAGCCGAACCACACGTCGTTGCCGACGACGGTGTCGCCCCGGCTGGGCATGGTGGTGACGATGTCCAGGGTCTGCTGGGCCCACTGGCCGCCGAACATGGTGAACGGGAAGGTGGACACGCCCATGGCCGGGTGCTCGGCGCCGGCCATCAGGAACCTGGTTCCGGTCGCGATCGCGCAGTACTTGCCGATGATCAGTCGTTCGGGGCCGTAGGCGTAGAGCACGTTGCGGTGCTCGAAGTCGGTCGCGTGGTCGGGGTCGTCGTAGTAGGTGTACTCGCCCACGTCGATCGCCGGTGAGTTGACCAGCGGTTTGAGGAACACCACCCGGTGGTGGGCCGGCAGTGGGTGGACGGTGGTCGGGTCGGGGGACAACGGAAGTCCTTCGCAGATCGGTCGGCGTCGCAACGGGCCGGGGGCGGCAGGAGTCGCGGCAGCGGCGGCGCGGGCGCCTTGAACGGGTCCCAGCCTCGGTCAGGGCGCTGTTCTTGATCAAGGGCGACTTCGTGAACTGATCGATAACCGGGCTGTTATGGATCGGAACTCGGAACGAGGTGCGGGTGGAACTGCGGGACATCGAGATCTTCCTGGTCGTGGCCGAGGAACTGCACTCCGACCGCACCAGCCGCAGGGTGCGCATCGCCCCCGCCGCCCGCGGCACCTCGGGGACGCTGACCCTGGGCGTGCGAACGGGAACGCGACCTCATGCTCTTTCCCCTGGGTGAGGTGCTCAGTGATTTCGGTGAATCTTGCCGCGCCCCCAGCTGCCTTCGCTCACCTAGGAGCCCTGCTCGGGCCGGGGCGCAATGCATTCACCACTAGGCCGCGGGCCGAGCGACAGCACTGGGCATCAGCGCTGACCAGCCTGATCCGTGCCTGGCCCACCATCACGAGGACGGTGCCGAACTTCGCGGTGAGCTTGTCGAACACCGATCGCAGCTTCGGCTCGCTGTTGGGCAGCCGCTTGTCGAAGACCTTCCTACCGGCCGGGGGCAGCCCGTGTCCGTGACCGACCGCAGACCACCCAGCGGCCGCCGATGTAGGAGCCCCTGGAGCCGCTGCGCTTCCGCCACCATAGACGGCAGAGAACACAGACCACTCAATCATCGAGTCTTATCAGGGCCTCTCCCCAGCCGGGTTGCTCACGCTGTAGCGGATTAGAGACTTGCCCAGGGGGTGAGCAGGCGCGGGTCGTGGCCTGCTGAGGAAGATGGCGTGCAGCAGGCGCCGGGGAGAACTAGTGTTATGAGTTGAGGTCGAGGAGTCTCATTTTCGGCGTCTCCGAACACACCGTAGAATCTTGGTGGTCCGGGTCTCAGGGAATCGAAATGGCGGCGGGTCATGAAGAGGCTTGACAGTGAACCCCAAGGTCACGGCGGTGGACGGCTGCCGTCCGGACGGCATCGGCTGTCACGCAGCTATGTGGCCAGCAACCAGCGGGCGCGGATTCTGCAGGCGGTGATCGAGGCTGTCGGATCGGACGGTTACGCGCAGCTCACCATCGACAGCATCGTCAGCAGGTCCGCAGTTTCCAAAAAGACGTTCTACGAGAATTTCAAGAGCAAGGAGGAGGCATTCCTGGCCGCCTATGATTCGGTCACTGACCGGGTCGTCGCGTTGGTAATCGGGAGTGTCGACGCCGACGCGCCCTTGTCGGACCGGTTGCATGCGGGCCTGGGCGCTTTTTTGCAGTTCATCGCCGACGAGCCGCTGGCCGCCCGGATGTGCATCGTGGAGGTGCTGGCGGCCGGCCCGGAGGCCGTCGAGCGCAGGGACCGGCTCAAGCGGCTCTTCAGCAAGATGATGGTGGACCACCTGCGGGCGCGGGTTCCGGACTATCCCGAACCCGAACTGACGGCCGAGGTGGCCGTCGGCGGGATGCACGAGGTCATTTTTGATCGGGTGAACCGGGGCGAGGCGCACAAGTTGCCCTGCCTGCGGGATGCATTGGTCAACGTGTTCGCGATTCCCAGTCCCCCACTGGGGGGCCAATGACTCGGACTGTCGTTTTGTGAGCAGACGACGTGGCCGTATCCGGCCACGTCGTGCGCGCGTCCGAAAAACACCCCGTCTTGGTTTGATGGCGCGAGACCGCGCCACCGGCCGTGACGATGAGTCGTGTCGATGATGTTCTTCGTCACCCTGCGTGCACAGTTTTCGGGCGCAGTATCGGGGGCTCCAAGGGTGTCCGAAATAAAACCTTTCATGTTCTGGGTACGGCATCGTTCTTGAAGAACGCCGCAGTTTATGTTTCCTTTCGAGGGCCCTTCCCACCCCGATCGAAAGGACAGGAAAGGTGCGCAAACCGTTCAGGATCGCCCTCCCCGCGATGGGGGCGAGCGCGCTGCTGATCGCCGGCGCGTCCGCCGCGCTGGCCACCACGATCAGCTCCGGCGGCTCGCCCTACAACGGTGACGTCAAGGTCACCAACATCAACCCCACCAAGTTCTCGGGCAACGGCCCGGGCATCGGGCTGATCACCAGCACCTGCAACGCCGTGAGCCTGGTCGCCTCGGTCGTCTCCGACGGCTCCGGCGGGCAGCTCAAGACCGCCTCGCTCACCAACTGCACCAACAACTACGGCGGCAGCGACACCTACACGGTGAACAACCTGCCCTACAGCGGCGCGTCGGCGCACTACGACGCCGCCCACACCAACCACCGCGACGGCTACCTGACGGTCAACGCTCCCAACAGCAGCGTGGACATCAAGGCGGTGCTGCGCCTGACCAACCTGGGGCGCACCGAGACCTGCCACTACGGGCTCACCACCACGACCCCGCTGACCATCGACCTGTTCAACAGCACCAACTCGAACCGGCCCGACACCGGCAACCCCCACTCGCAGGGACAGTTGACGGGCCAGCAGCTGCAGAAGGTCGCCCACCCGGAGAACACCTCCGGCTGCCCGGCCGCCGTCTCCGGCAACGGCAAGTTCCAGGTGCTCACCGAGCCCGGCGGCGCCGACCTCACGATCGCGCCCTGACCCGGCGCTCCTGAGCCGGCCGCCCCCGACCCGGCCGTTCTCACCCACGCGCGGGGCACACCGTCCCCGCCCTGATCAGGCGGGGCCGCCAGAACCCCAATGGCGGCCCCGCCACCGTCCGAGTGCACCATCCCAGTCCCGTCCCAACGGCCACGCACTCCAGCCGCCCGATGCGACCGGGATTCCTTTCCCCCGCTGTACCCACCCCCCTGGAGAACGCTGTGCGATCACTGTTCCGCCGGCGCAGCAGCCTGGCTGCGCTGGCTCTCGCCGCCGGCACCGCACTGTCCGGTGCCGCCCTCGTCCCGTCCGCCTCGGCGGAGACGATCCCGGCCTTCAGCTTCGACAAGTGCCCGGCGCTGCCGTCCGGCGCCGACCCCACCTGGTGGAACTGCAACGTCGCGATCATCACCGGCGGCCAGTTCAAGCTCGGAAGGCTGGACCAGGCGATCACCTCGCCCATCACCCTCACCTACGCGGTCGGCTTCGACCCCGTCACGCTGGAGCAGAAGGTCATCGTCGGCGGCTTCCAGGCCGGCAAGATGCTCGTCAAGCCGGGCATCTTCGGCGACCCCCTCTTCTCCGCCGTGTACGCCAGGCCCGAGTACGCCGGGTTCATGGACCTGCAGAACGGCGACGTCCTGCTGAACCTCAAGGTCAAGGTGATCAACCCGAACCTCGGCCCGTACTGCTACATCGGCTCCAACGGGAACCCGATCAAGCTGCACCTGATCTTCGGCAGCACCCCCGTCGACGTGTCGACGGACCCGCCGGTGTTCAAGGCGACCATGGTCGACAACTCCTTCGCCGTCCCCGGCTCCTCCGGCTGCGGGCTGGCCGGAACCCTCAACTGGGCGGTCAACTCCCAGGCCGGCGTGCCCTCGGCCGCGGGGAACAACACCGCGATCTTCAACCAGTACGTGAGCTACAAGCCGTACACCGACCTCTGACCCAGGTCACCGCCCGCCCGAAGTTCCCGCCCGGAACCGGCCCGGAATCTCACCATGGAGCATCGATGACAGCAACAACCGTGCGGCGCCGCGCAGCGAGGGCGCTGGGCGCGGTGACCGGCGTGATCGCCCTGACCGCGCACGCCGCCGCCCCGGCCTCGGCCGCCCCCGCCCTGCCCGTCCGCGACACCCTGCCCGCGGGGCTCACGTTCGAGGACTGCCCCGCGCTGCCCGCCGGCGCGGACCCGACGTGGTGGAACTGCAACGTCGCGGTGATCGCGGGCGGGAGGCTGCAGATCGGCAAGATCGATCAGACGATCGACAAGGCCCTCCGGCTGACCTACGCGATCGGCTACGACCCCGCGACGCTCGAACAGAAGATGATCGCGGTTCCGCTCAAGGGCGACCCGATCCGCGTCACCGGCGGCATCCTCGGCGTCCCCGGCACCGACGTCCTGCCGATCATGCAGGTCCACGCCAAGCCCGAGCTGGCCGCCGACCCCGAGTTCAACGTCGACGCCAACACCCTCCTCCGGCTCAAGCTCAAGGTCGGCGTGCAGAACTCCCTGGTCGGCGACCAGTGCACCATCGGCACCAAGGACGACCCGGTCACCCTCAACCTGACCATCGGCACCACCAGCCCGCCCCCGCCCAACCAGCCGATCTCCGGTAGCCCGCCCGTCGACGTCTCCACCGACCCGCTGGTGTTCAAGCTGAAGCTCGTCGACAACGCCTTCGCGGTGCCCAAGTCCAGCAGCTGTGGCCCCGGCGGCCTGCTCAACGGCATCGTGGACTGGCGGGCCGGACTGCCCGCCAAGGCCGGCACCAACACCGTGATCTTCGACCAGTACCTGGCCTCCAAGGCCTACACCGACCTACCCGCATAGCCTGCACCTTCGCCGACAGGACCACCTGAAGCGGTCCTTCACGTACCACGCCGGCTCGCCGTCCATCCGGGCGGGGACGGCGAGCCGGCGTCCCTCACGCAAGTCGGCCGCCCGCGGAGAATCTGCAGCACAGATCCTCTCTTCGGTACCTACATCCAGTACGGGGAGACCACGCTCAAGTCGCTGTACCCCAACCACGGACGCTACGTCATGACCCCTCCCCAGGCCCGCCAAGCCGTTCCGCGGAACCCGACTCAGGCACTTTTGGCGTCGCCTGGTTCACGGCACCTTCATGCAGATGTTGGAAAGGTTCTTGGGATCGAACTTCTGGCCGTGCTGCGGGAAGAACCAGGTGAGTGAGCGGTACGCCCGTACGCCATGGCAACTGCCGAGATCGGACGCCACCACCTGGACGGGCTCCATCGTGCCGTCGGCGACGACCTCTGGTGCCCACAGGGCGGTCCCGGTCGCGGTCGCTTGCGGTGCACCCCAGTTGGACCAGTGGACGTTCTCGACGAGCCCCGTCGGGTCGCCGCCGTTGAAGATCTTGGGTGGCATGACCCGCCCGTAGCCCTCCTGGTAGGGGTCGGGGTTGATGCCCAGCACCGGGACGGGGGTCGTCGGCAGCGACGCGGAGGGCGCGGGAGGTTCGGCCCCGCCCGCCGTCCGCATCGCGCGCGGGCTCACGGCGAAATCGCCGAGACCCCGCGCGATCGTGCGCGTGGCGTTCGAGTGCAGCGAACCGAAGATCAATTCAGCGGGTGGTGGGCCGGTGTCCATCCGGCTCTTCTGCCGGCCGAGTCGTACACCGATGTAGGAGTCGGTGGATATCGGTTGGAAGTAGGCGAGCTGCCGTCCGGTGTCGGTCCACTTCCCGCCGTCCAGGCGCCAGATCCGGGTACTGGCGTAGTCGATTCCCTCGCCTTTCTCATTGCATTCGAACCATTTATTGATGGCGGTGTACAGTTTTCCGTCGGCTCCCCAGGCGGCGTCCATGATGTTCCATCTGAGGCTGGAGGCCGGAAGGTACAGCAAACGGTTCTCGCTGGACCGGGGGAACAGCAGCACCATCCGGTCGGACATTCCGCAGGGGCCTCCGTTGGAGGCCGTGGCGAAGGCCGAGACGGAATGGTCGGCGTTCCAGCGCTCCCTGCCCGGCCACTGCTGCGGGATGTTCCCGCCGACCAGTCGCGACTTGCCGTCCGGCGAGATACTGAAAAAGGAGTAATCCTTGCTGCCCTTTTCGAACTTCACCACTATGCCGGTTCCGTCGGAGCCCGCGACACCGCTGCTCGCCCGGATCGCAGTGGCCGCCGGGCCGGAGATCTTGTGCCGGACCGGCGACTGCGCCCCCGGCGCGACCACCAGGATCGACCGGTCCAGAGAGACGGCGACGAGGTCGTCGCCCACGAAGGTGCCGCCGATGCACGGGCAGGGCCAGGAGTTCTCCTTTCCGGTCGTGGTGTCGGCGACGTGGATGACATTGTCGATCGACCAGGTCACGTAGCGGCCGTCCGCGGACCAGGAGAAGTCGCCGCCGGCGGGCGGGTCGGCAGGGTCGTCGGACTTCGGCACGGGGAAGGTCAGGGTCGGACGGCCTCCGCCGGTGATCACGATGCCGTCGCCGTCGGCATACGCCACTGCGGGGAGCGGAGCCGTGTAGGCGGCGTCCCGGCCGGCGGCCGGCGGCCGGGATTTCTCCTGGCCCGCCGAGCATCCGGTGAGGAGGAGAACAGTGCAGACCAGTACCGAGGTCGTTCGTCCACCGCGATTGGGCATGTCACTCCTCATCCGGGCAGAGACTTCGGTATTCGTATCCGCCGTGCACGTACTGCCGCCATTCGGAACGGGTGATGTTCCGTCCTGCCAGCGCGCACATCTGCTGCCGCCATGACAATTTCCTGGTGTGCCAGAACTGCACGCTGTCGATCACCGACTGGCGCTGGGACCTGCGATAGCCGATCGTTGCGAGAATGTCGCCGGGCCCTTCCCAGGCCGGCCGGGTCGGCAGCAGGCCGTCGGGGTCGCGCAGTGGCGGAATGGTGAGGGTCCCGGTCGAGACGTCGTAGACGAGGACGTCGCCGTCCTCCATCGCGACGGCGATGCGTTCTCCATCCGGGGCGATGGCGATGCCCTTGGCCGAGGACCGCAGGGTGATGTCCGGAGTTCCTGGGTGCGCCGCGCCGTCGCCGCCGTAGAAGTGCACCTTGTCATCGCTGCCGAGGACCGCCAGGTAATCTCGTATGGGGGAGAAGCTCATCGCGGAGACGAAGTACTTCACCGGCATCCTGCGCGTCTTCGACGTCTTCATGTCCGTGAAGACCAGGGATTGCCGCCGGCCCCCGTCGCCGCCCTCGTCGGTGGCCGCGAAGACGGCGGTGGCCTTCTCGGGATGCGCGGCGAAGATGTCGCCGGCGCCGGGTGACAGGCCGGCGATCTCGTTCCACGTGCGGGTCGACCAGGCCCGGACATCGCCGTCGCCGTTGCGCGCGACGATGGCGGACAGCCCCGGCAGGTACCGCACCGAGCGGACGAGATCGGGCTGTCCGCCGGGGAAGAGGAACAGCCGCAGCGGTTCACCGGTCCTCGAGTCCCAGACGGCGACCATGCCCTGATAGGAGCCGTCCTTCCAGACCTGCCCGCCGACGATGGCGAGGCGGTCGGTGAGAGCCGCGTCCAGGACGAAGAAGAGCTGGTTCTCCGGCCACCACTGAGGTGAGGGTTTCAGCGTGCGGATCGTCCGATACGTGGTCGCCTTGGTCTCCGGGTCGTAGACATGCCCTTCGGCGGGTTTGATGACGTGGAGCCCGGTGATCCAGTTGCGGCTGTTGAGGCGGTCGGTGACCAGGAGCCGGCCGGAGCCGTCGAATGCGGCGACGGTCGACGCGGGGACCGCCGGCTGGGTGACCCGCCGGTTCCGCGGGTCGAGGAAGGTGATGGTGCCGTCGGGGTGCCCGACCGGCAGCAGCCCTCCCGGGTCCGCGTCGGGGGCGAACACCGTGACCTGACCGCCCACGGGCCTGCCGAGCGGCGCGCGCTTGACGGGCTTCTCGCCCAGCGACACCGGGATCATCCTGGTCCCCTGCGAGGTTCCGATGGCCAGTGCCTCGCCGGAGCCGTCGAAGGCCAGCGCGGTGACCGGGTCGGGCCCGCCGCCGTCCGTCGGCAGCTGCCTGCGTTCGCGGGCGTTCCACAGTTGCACCCCGTGATCGGTGCCGACGGCGAGGATCCCGTCGGGCGACGCGGAGCGGAGCGCGAGAGCCGTGATGGAGCTGCCCAGTTCCGGGAGGCTGAGGAACGGCGTGACCCGGCCGTGGACGGCGTCGACGGCCAGAATTTCACCGGACGCGGTCGCCGCCAGGGCGTTCGCCGTGCGCGGGGCGGTGCGCAGGCTCACGTTGCCCCACACGCCGCCGAGGGCGGTCACCGCGACGAAGGCGGGATCGTCGCCGCCCGCAGTGGCGCCGAGCATGTCCTCTGCGGACCTGGTGAGAAGCCGCTCATGGGTGACCGTGTCCCACACGCGCAGTTCTCCGCTTCCGGCAAGCGCCCAGACCCGGTCCGCGCCCGTGAATCCCAGGCCGACCACCGGATCGGTCGTCGTCGTGCCGACCTGCGCGCCCGGCGGGCCGTCGGCCGCGAGGACGGCCGATTCGGTGAGCCGCTCGGCTCCGTCCGTCCGCCACAGCCGCACACCGCCCTCGCTGTCGGCGGTGACGACCAGCGGAGCGGCTTCGTTGACCTCGATGGCCGTGATGGTGCGGCCGTCGAGCGAGCGTTCGGCGACCCGCCGCCCCTGGGACTCGTCCCAGGCCGAGAGCGTGCCGTCCCGGGTGGCGGCGTAGAGGGTGCCTCCCCCGGCGAGCGCCGTCACCGCGTCATGGTGGGTGTCGACGTTGCGGGCGACGGCGGCGTTGTCCTGCACCACCCGGTACAGCGCGTCCGTCGCGACGGGTGAGCGCGGATCCAGCTGGTAGGCGGCCAGTGCGAGCAGCGGTGGCAGGGACGGATCGACCGCGGCGGCGTCGGCGGCCTCCGACGCCAGTTCCGCCACCGTGCTCGCGAGCCGCTGCCGTTTCGAGTCATTGTTCGCGGCGTTGACGACCATGCCGACGATGAACAGGGCCGCGACGGCCGCGGCGGCGACCGAGCGGATGATCACGGCCCGGACGCTCAGGGCGCGGGCCTTGCGCGCGGCGTCCCGCCAGTCGCCGGCGCCCAGGATCTCCATGTCCGCCGCCGGGGCGTGCCGCTTGGCCGTTCCCACGTCGTCCGACGGGACGATCAGCCGGCCGGTCTCGTCCATGGTGGCGAGCTTGTTCTCATATCCGCTGACCGAGACGAGCGCGCCCGCGTCGTCCAGCGCGCCGGTGATCGCCGTCCCGGAGCGCAGCCGCCGCACCGCCAGCAGGACCCACCACCGTCGCCGCCGCCCGAACTCGTCGAGGACGACGGCGAGCGCGGCGCCCAGCGACCCGCCGGTGATCCGCGGCGGCGTGCCGTTCGTGCCCTCCAGCGACCACAGCACCGTGCCGAGCCGCTTGCGCCCCGCGGCCCGCCAGGCGAGCCGCAGCGCCTCGCCGAAGGCCTCGTCGGCGCAGAAGAACGCCATGTGCTCCGGATGCGGGACGAGCGCGTCCGGCCCCCGGCGCCGGCGCATCCGCAGCCTGGCGGGCGCCTCGACGTTCTTGTGGTGGGAGAACACGACCCGGACGGTATGGACGCGGTGGAATCCGAGGTGGTAGGCGACGCGGCGCGCCCAGAAGACCGCGCGGGCGCGCCGTCCGGTGGCCGGCGGGGCAAGGTGGCGCAGAATCTCCGCACAGGCCGCCGCCGGCCCCGCCGCACCGGTCTCCGCCACGATGCCGTCGAGCTGGCGCAGCCGACGCCCGAGCGGCTCCGCCGCGCGGGTCGCCGACGCCGCCCACCCGTCCGCGGCGCCGGGGCCGGGCGGCGGTGCGGCGCAGGTGTGCGCGATCGCCCCGTACCAGGTCAGTGCGGCGCGCAACTCCGCGTCGCCGGGACGGTCGTCGGCGAGGAGGAGGCCGAGGCCGGCGAGCGCCCGCAGCGCCCCGGCCGCGGCGGCCTCGCCCGCGCGGAAGGGCGGCGGGACGCTCTCGGCGTCCGGCCGGTCCGAGTTGCCCTCGCCGAGTACCTCGTGCAACGGGCACAGCTCCCGGTGCAGCGTTTCGAGATCGCCGACGGCGCACTCTGCGACCAGCCTGCGCACCAGTTCGAGCAGGGGTTGCGCGGGTCCGTAACCGTCGTTGGAGAAGTGGTAAAGGGCACCGCCCCGCAGCAGCTCCCCGCCCGGTTCGCCGTGGATGAGGGCGGCGTAGTCGTCCGGGTTCACGGCAGCTCGCCCAGCACGATGCCGTGCAGCGGATGCTCCGCTCCGAGCCGCACGGCGAACTGCCGCCACAGGTCGCGCGTCAGCGCGTTCCGCTGGACGCGCACCGACCGGCGGACCTCCTCGCGGTCGGCGTGGCGCGCCTCGGCGATGCCGATGGGCGGGCCGTCCAGGTCCGCGCCGACCGAGCCGGCTCGCGGGAACGGAAGTTCGATGAGGCCGGTGAGCCTGCCGAACCGGCGGCGGAGCGGGATGAGGTAGCGGGTCACGCCGTCCCTCGTGTCGATGACGACCCGCACGAACATGATCCCGTAGACGGCGTCGACCCGGCGTGCCTCCTGCTCCGGGAGCGGGGCCTCGACGTTCACGGTCACCTGTCCGTTCGACTGCGCCGTGTGGACGAGGGTGAACGGCGGCCGTGCGGCGTCGCGGGGGACGCGGCGCACGGCGGGCCCGTCGTCGGCCGCGACGGCAGGCGGGTCCACCCGCACGGCGGCGGAGTCGTCGTTGCCGCCCGACAGCCGGAGCTGCGCGCGGGCTGCGGTGTGGCGGAGGAACGGGTCGTGCTTCACCCAGTTCGCGATGAGCGACCCCAGTGCGGACCGGGTGCGTTCCGGCATCCGCGCGGGGTCGAAGGCCAGCAGACGCGAGCAGAGCGCCGTCGCGCCGACGCGGGCGACCGCGTCGTCGGGTTCGCGCAGCCCCTCGTCGAGCTGCTCCAACGCGGCGCTGATCCGTGGGCCGGCGGGTGTGAACCAGTGCCGTAACTCCACGATCGGCCCGGGTTCCGCACCGTCCAGCACGCCCAGCATGTCGTGGACGAGTTCGTCGACGAGCTCCCATGGCAGGAAATGGAAGATCTCCGGTGGCGGATCTCCCTCGTCGGCGAGGCGGGAGAGGAGCAGGTGGCGGACGGCCACATTTTCGGCGGCGAGCACGTGTTCCCCGGAGGCCGGCAGAACGGCGTCGGGCCAGCGGTCCTCCAGGCCGGAGAGTAGCGCCGCGCCCTCGGCGCTGACCGGAATCGGCCGGGCGAGCTCGTCCAGTTCGAGCACGGCCTCGCCCTGCCGCACGAGGCCGAGCACCGGCCCACCGAGACCGGCCGGTATCGCCCGCCGTTCCCACCCGGTGGCGAAGACCCGCAGGTCACGGGCGTCGGCGCGCTCGTCACCGAAGTTGACCTCCAGGAAGCCGGGCCGCTCGGCGGTCCCGTCGGCGGACAGCGGTACGGCGGCGACCCAGGCACTGAGCGGGCGGTGCGCCATCACGGCATCTCCTGTCAAGGCTCGCCGGCCGCGTCCATCCGCTGCGCCGATGGGTACGCTGGCCGCCGATGATCCGGGTCGCTTCGGCCGTTCAGTGAAGCAGCGGCCCGTCGCAGAAATGTCGCAGGGGGCCGGGTTGGGCGATCCACGGCAGGGCAGCGTAGGGGCGGCCGGAGACCTTCTGCACTCCCTGCTGTCGCGCGAGCCGTACCGGGCCCGCTGGGAGCCGTTCCGGCGGCGGACCGCGGCCGCCGACCCGGTCAACCAGGCGGCCGTCGCCCAGGTGCTCGCGCTCTACCTGTGGGAGTCCGGGCAGCGGCCGGAGCGCCAGACGGCGCTCGCCCGGCTGCTGAAGGACCGGATCCACCGGGCGCTGAGCGGCGAGGTGCTGTCGGGGGAGACCCTCACCTGGTTCATCGAGGCGTTCGAGATGAACGCCGACGATGCGGCGCGGCTGCGCGCGACCCGGTCGGGGTCCGCGCCGAATCCGCCGGTGACCGGCACGCTCCGGGGTTCGCAGATCGTCCCGCTCCGGCAGCGGCACCGCACGGTGGCGGTGTTCGAGCGGCGTTGGATCGGCGCCGACGGCAGAGCCTCCGCGCACCGCACCACCCGGGCGATCATGGCCTGTGAGGACGGCGTGGAGAGCTTCCCGTTCCGGCTGCGGCCCGCCGTGAAGCAGGTGACCCGGATCCATGGCGGCCGGCTGAGGGCGACGCACACCTTCGAAGGCAGCGGGCCCGTCCTGGAGATCGCGTTGAACACGCCGCTCCGGGCCGGGCAGGTCACCTCACTCGACTACCAGGTCGCCTTCGAAGGGGACGACCTCGCCTGCGAGTACCGGAGGGTCGCGCACGCCCGCACGGAGAACGTGGACATCGTCGTGCAGTTCCACCCGGAACGGCGCCCGCTGCGGTTGTGGTGGACGGTGTGGGACGACTACCGCGGCGGACACGTCCTCAGCGAGGAGACCGTCGTACTGGACCGGGAGCACAGGGTGCATTGGTTCGTGCCGACGATGGAGAACGCGGCAGCCGGGTTCCGCTGGACGTGGTGACCGCTGCGACGCAGATGCGACAGGCCGGTGGTTGCCTGGCGAGCCCCGGCCGCGGCGATGGGAGCCCCCGATGAGTGAAGCCCGTTCACGTCCACCGCATGGTCCCGTCCTGCGGGGCGACATCGTGGACGATGAGCGAGTGATCGGCTTCGCCTACGTCTCCGACGCCCTCGGCGACCGTCTGCTCGTCGAGGGCGACGAGGATCTGGCCCAGCCGCCCGACCGGCCGCTGCCCTCCGGCGGCGCGGGGGTCGAGCGGCACGGAGAGCCGCCGCTCACGGGCGCCAGGCGGGTCGAGCAGGCGCCCCCGCATGTCCGGATGTCGGTCCTGAGCCGCATCGAGGAGCTCGGCGATGGCGGCAGGGCGATCTGGCGGCTGCTGAGGGCGTTGCAGGCGCAGGGGCACGAGGTGTGGGTGGCCGGCGGGACCGTCCGGGACCTGCTGGCGGACGGTCCCGCCGCGACGGACGGCGACCTGGACTGCACCGGAACCGCCGGTCCCGGCCGGCTGACGGCGCTGCACCGCCGGCAGCGGCGGCGTGACGGTGCCGGGGACTTCGAGCCGAACGTGTCGCCCCGGCTGGTCTGGTCGCTGGCCCCGCCGGGAACGCGCCAGCGGATATTCGAGTACCGGCCGCTGGCCTTGGACGGCTTCCGCTTTCCCGCCTTCGGTGGCGACCTCGTACACGACTCGGCGACCCGGGACCTGACCGTCAACGCGCTCTACTACGACCTCGTCCACGACGAGATCGTCGATCCGCTGGGCGTCGGCCTGGCCCACCTCGACGCGGTTCCCCGCAAGCTCGTCGTCCTGGACCGCGGCAAGGACCCGGTGGTCAGCGCGGGCATCGTGCTGCGCTGCCTGAAGTTCTGGCGGCGCTGGCGCCATGTCGACCTGCTCGCCGTGCAGGACTGGGTCCGGGAGCTGCCGGACGACCTGCCCGCCCTCGTCCCGGAGGCGGGCTGGGGCCTTCTCGGCGCGCTGCGGCAGCGCTGCGGGCTGACCGGGATGGAGCGGGACGCGGAGCTGGCGCTCGCCGGGAACCTGGGCCCGGCGGCGCACGCGCTGGTCCTGGAACTGCAGGAGCGGGCCGCGGGTGTTCCCTGATCTGGGCGAGGCGGAACGGCGGGTCTGGGACGCCTTCCCGGACGGTGCGCTCACGGACCTCACCGGCGCGCAGGTCCGCGATGTGCGAGCCGAGGTGATCGCCGCCCTGCTCCTCGGCGCGCGGGAGCCGGAGCCGGGACGCGCGTCGGCCGTCCGCCTGTGCGGCGCCCGGATCTCCGGGGCGCTGGACCTGTCCGGCGCGGCCGTCGGCCAGCCGCTGTCCGCCGAACACTGCGAGTTCACCGAGCCGGTGCGGCTGGTCGAGGCCGCGACGCGCGGCATCCGGCTGAGGGACTGCTTCCTGCCCGCGCTGGACGGCACCTGTTGGCGGGCCGACGGGATCGTGGATCTCAGCGGCACCGCCGTCCGCGACGGCATATGCCTTGACCACGCCCGCGTGGACGGTGCGCTGACCGCGGCGGGGATCGACCTCGGAGGCGGTCCGTCGGGCGTGGCACTGTCCGCGGACGGGCTGTCGGCGTCGGGCGGCGTCCGGCTGAACGCGCTCCGCGCGTCGGGCGCGGTCAGGCTGCGCGGCGCCCGTGTCGATGGCCTGATCGACTTGACCGACGCCGTGATCGCCGGGCCGCCGTCGGCGGCGCTGGCCCTCGACAGGATCGCCCTCGCCGGCCGGTTGCGGGCACCGGGGCTGGTGGTGACCGGGCGTTTCAGTCTTTTCAACGCCGACATCACGGGCAGCGTCAACATGTCCGGCGCGGTGCTGCGCAATCCGGGCGGTGTCGCCCTTGCCGCGGGCGGTGTGACCGTGCGCGGCGGCCTGTGGTGCGGGGACGGGTTCCGCGCGGAGGGAGAGGTTCGCTTCATCGGGGCCGAACTGCAGGCCAACCTCCACCTCGCGGGCGCGGTGCTGGGCAATCCCGGCGGTGTCGCGGCGAACCTCGACCGGGCTGCGATCGGCGCGATAGAGGCCCGCGGCGTCACCGTGACGGGCGGCCCCATCTCGCTGACCGGGACACGCATCAGTGACCACCTGAACCTGGACGACGCCCGGCTGACGTCCGACGGGCGGGATGTCGTGCTCGTGGCCGAGGGGCCGCGAATCGGCGGGGACGTGCTGCTGCGCAGAGTCACCGCGCAGGGACGGGTCCGCTTCCACAGCTGCACCGTCGGCGGCGGCGTCATGCTGGACGCCGTGCGCCTGCTGGGGCGGGACGGCGTCGTGTTCGTCTTCAGCCGCAGCGACGTGGCCACCGACTTCACGGCGAACGGGCTGACGGCCCGCGGCACGGTCGACCTGTCCGGGACGAGCATCGGTCGGCGGCTGCGGCTGGACGGTGCCCGCATCTCCCACGACGGCGTCCTGCTCGACCTGCACATGCTCAGCGCGGCGGAGTTGAGGCTGCCGCCCGCGGACCCGGCCCGGGGCACGATCTCCCTCGGCCACGCGAGGATCGGGGTGCTCATCGATGACCCGGACCATCCGCCCGCGGCCCTGGACCTCGAAGGGCTGACCTACGAGTCCCTCGAACCGCGCCTACTAGCGCGGGACCGGCTGCGCTGGCTCGCACTGGATCACGGTGAAGGACGATCCCAGCCGTACGAGCAGCTCGCAGCCCACTATGCCCGCGCGGGCCGTCCCGCCGACGCCCGGCGGATCCTGCTCGCCAGGGAACGCCGGCAATGGGCCTCGGCACCGCCGGTGACCCGGCTTTGGGGGCGCGTCCAGGACTACTCGGTGGGCTACGGCTTCCAACCGTGGCGCGCGGCGTTCTGGTTCTGCCTGCTCCTCCTGGTCGGCGGCACGGTGTTCGCGCACTGGCCGCCGGCCCCGCTCAAGCCCGCCGAGGCCCCGCACTTCAACCCGGTCGTCTACAGCCTCGACCTGCTCGTCCCTCTCGTCGATCTCGGCCAGGAACACGCGTTCAATCCGGCGGGGGCGTTCCAGTGGGTGTCCTACGCCCTGATCGCGGCGGGCTGGATACTCGTCACGACCATCGCGGCAGGCGTCGCCCGTACCGTCTCACGCTCTTAGCGTCGGCTCGGGCTCAGACCGCCGGGCCCGGCGTTCGTCGTGATCCACCAGGAGAAGGTCTACGACCCGCACGGGCTGGTCTCCTACGCCCACCGGCATGATGAACTCGGTGCGAGCAGGCCACGGCGAAAACGACCGGCGAGCGGCGCGAAGCCGAACTGTGCGCCCGCTACACCGCCTGGTTCGGCCGCCCATTCGAACGATGGGAGATCCCCCTCGGGTGCATCGTGGGCCAACCCGATCGAGGCTTACGTCGGCCCGCTGCGGCAGTCCAGCCCGGCCAACTAAGTACAGGAGAAGGACGGCGGCGGAAGGCGACTCAGGAGGCGAACGGCTCGATCTCTCCCGCAAAGACGATGACCTGGTCGATGAGGCTCCGCCGCAGATGGACGACATCCGTTCCCGCCAGGCGGGGACCTCCATCCGGCGTGGTGAAGGCCCACTGGTAGCGGGCCCACTCGTCAGGCATGTCCACCGCTGAGCAGCGCACCATCGTGCCGGGCCCCGCCGGGTGGTTCCGGATGTCCAGCACGAACCGCTCGACCGCCGCGATTCCTTCACTGCGGCCCAACGGCCCCCAGAAGACCACGTCCGAGGTAAGGGCCTGGGAGAGCAGGGCAGACGTATAGCTGTCGGACGAGGCGTTAAAAGCGGAGAGGAACGTGTCGATCGCGGAGCGTGCCGCCTCTTCCTGCATGCCCCAGTAATACCAGCCGTTGCGCGGGCGCTCGTCCCGCGAACCGCCTTCCGATCACGGTGGACCATCCCGGTCACAGCACTTGGTAGGCGGGGAGGGGGAGGTGGCGGTCGAGGAGGAAGGCGCGGAGGACAGCGGTGTAGATGGCCGGCTGGTCGCCGGCTATGGCGTGCCCGGCGCCTTCGACCATGACGAGCGTCGAGTCGGGAAGCGTTCGGCGGTAGTCGTAGGTCGCCGCCCATTTCACGTAGTCGCATGTGCCGCGCATGATCAGTGCAGGGACTCGGACGCGGCGCAGTGCGGGGCGGGGATCCGGGACGGCGCGGAAGTCCTCGCTGGTGATCTGGTTGACGTAGAAGCCCTGCCGGTTCCCGTGGGGCGTTCTCGGCGGCGCGCCGGGGCAGGAAGAGGCGTCCTTCACCACGACGCCCAGTTCGTGGAAGCGCTCGTCGGCCTCGCGGTCGCCGAGCAGGGCGTGGGCGGCGTTGGGGTTGATGTTCAGGAGGAGGGACGCGGCGAGCAGCCGCGGGGAGGACGTCAACGCGTCGTAGCGTTTCTTCTGCGACGGCGTGAGCCGTGCCCAGGGATCGGCATCGCCGCCTGGCAGGGCGGGCAGCCAGAGGGCGCCGGGCGAGGTGAAGACGACCTTGGCGACGTGATCGGGGTGGGCCGCGAGGTACTGCGCGGCGAGGGAGCCGCCCCAGGACTGCCCGACGATAATGATCTTGTCGGCGCCGATGACGCCGCGGATCGCCTCCAGATCTGCGACGTGGCGCGCCACCGTGTACCCGGTGACGTCGGACAGGCGCGTGGACCGGCCGGCGCCGAGCTGGTCGTAGGCGTACACGTCGAAGC
The DNA here is from genome assembly GCF_040677125.1 of Actinomadura sp. NPDC049382. Lineage (NCBI taxonomy): Bacteria > Bacillati > Actinomycetota > Actinomycetes > Streptosporangiales > Thermomonosporaceae > Actinomadura > Actinomadura sp. NPDC049382. Next base: position 7,026 of record NZ_JBFARO010000104.1, on the reverse strand, counting down.
CGTTCGCGGCGAGCGCGGCGCCTCCCACGGGTATCCCCTCACCGGGGGTACCGGGGCCTCCATGGAGGAAGACCACGGGTGTCGTCCTGGGCTTGCCATTGGCCGGCGCGTGGACGTAGGCGATCCGGGAACCCGTCGGCAGGGTCCAGAACCGGACGCCGGGGGGAACCGCGGCGGCCGGGGGGACGGGCAAGGGCCGGAAGACGGTGATCGAGGCGGCCGCGGCGACGGCGGCGGCGAGGCCGGCGCCGAGGAGCAGCGCGGCTGCCTGCCTGCGGCGCGCACCGAGCAGGGCGAAAGCGGGGAGGCCGTGCAGGATGCCGACACCTGCCACGACGAGCAGCCCCGTGACCGCGAGGAGTGGAATGCGGGCCGTGACGGCCGCGAGGCCGAAGAAGCCGGCGGCGCCGGCGAGCGGGGCGGCCAGCGCGGCGGCGGAGAGCACGAGGGCACCGGACAGCCGACGCAGGGCGGTATGTGACATGCGGGTCACGTTAGAAGCGAGGAGAGTCCGATCCCTGGCACCTCGGGCCCGATTCCAGGAGGCCGGAATCCCGTCGCACGGGGGGCGCCGCCCCGCCGTTCGGCGGATGGGCGACCCGTCACCACCGACCGGGACGCGATGGCGGCATGTGTCAGCGGACGCCGGGACGGACGAGGCCGCTCTCGTAGGCGAAGATCGTCGCCTGCACCCGGTCGCGGACGGCGAGTTTCCGCAGCACCGCCGCGACGTGGTCCTTCACGGTCGCCGCGCCGATGCCGAGTTCGGCGGCGACCTCCGCGTTGGTCAGGCCGCGCGCCACCCGGCGGAGCACCTCCGTCTCGCGGGGGGTGAGCGCCGCGAGCCGTTCGGCCTCGGCCGGGCCGGGGCCTCCGGCGAACCGGCCGATCAGCCGTCCGGTGACGGCCGGGTCGAGCAGCGCGTCGCCCCGCGCGGCCAGCCGCACCGCGTCGATCACCCGCTCCGGGTCGGCGTCCTTCAGCAGGAAGCCCGAAGCGCCCGCGCGCAGGGCGGCGAACACGTACTCGTCGAGATCGAACGTCGTCAGCACGACCACGCGGGTCGAGGGGACGTCGGCGGTGATCCTCGCCGTCGCGGCGAGCCCGCCCGCGCCGGGCATGCGGACGTCCATGAGCACGACGTCGGGACGGAGCGAGGCCGCGAGGGCCACGGCCGTGTCGCCGTCGCCCGCCTGGCCGGCCACGGTCAGGTCGGGTTCGGCGCCGACCATGGCGGCGATCCCGGCGCGCACCACGGCCTGGTCGTCGGCGATCACCACGCGGATCACGAGGGCACCGCCGGGACCGCTGCCGGGAAGCCCGCACCGGTCGTCTCGATCAAGGGCTGGACACCTCCGGCAGCCATCCGCGCGCCACGCCGTCGTCGGCGATCGTCAGCGTACCGCCGCAGGCGTCCGTCAGCGTGCGCAGGCGCCGCTCCGCCGCTGCACCGCCGGGCGCCCCGGGAGCCCGCCCGGACACCGTGAGGCCACGGCCGGAGAACGCGACCGTGATCGCGTCCCCGCCGGCGAGCAGATCCCGCGCCACCTGGTACGCCGCGACCTCCAGGGCGGGCGGTAGCGGCCGGCGCTCACCGGCGAACCGGACGGCGGCGCCGCGCCGCGCCGCCAGGGCGGCGATGCCGTCGACGGTCGGCGGCGGGTCGCCTCCGTCGTCGCGTGCCCGCAGCTCGCGGAGCAGCTCCCGGAGCGCGGCCAGCCCTGCTTTGGCCTCGGCGAGGACGCGGTCGAGACGGCCGGCGTCGGCTTCGTCGGCCACGGCCCGGGCGTGCCGGCGCGCGGTGCGGCGCAGCCCGTCGGCGATCCGCCGGCGCTCGGCCTCGGCGGCCGCGGAGACCTCCCGGGCGAGCCGGTCGCGGTCCCGCGCGGTGATCGCGTCCTGCCGTCGCCGGCGTGCGGCGGTGCGTGCACCGAGCGACCAGGACGCCAGGCACGGGACCGCGAGCGCCGCGGTGAGGGCCGCCCAAGCGGCCGCACGGTTCCCTGTGATGCCGTGCCCACTGGCGAGGGCAGCCCCGCCCACGGCAGCGACGGCGAGGGGCACCGGCCAGGTCCGCCCGCCTTGGGGGAAGGCGGCGACCGCGTAGACCAGCGCCAGTTCGACCCACCAGTACCAGAGGAGCACATCGCTGAGGGGCGGGCCGGGCCAGCCGGCCAGGTCGAGCCCGACCCACACCAGGAGCGTCGCGAGGACGATGGTCAGCGCGCCACGCGGCGCGCGCCTCCGCCACCAGAGCGGAAACGCGTGCACGGTGAACAGCGCCGCCAGCGCGGCGCCGACGAGCGGCGAGGAGAAGGGGTCTGGGTCATCTCCCGGCGGCAGCTCGGCCCCCAGGGACAGCGCGACCGCCAGCACGACCAGCACCGCGTCCAGCGCGGCCGGGCCCCGCCAGCCGCCCGGGCCCTTCAGGAAGGCCACAAGCGTGGCAGCACGCGACCGTCCGGGCCGCTGCCGCGGGGAGGTCGAGAGCACATCGTGCGGACCGCCGTTCCGGTGCTGCCGGACGGTCCCGGGCGCGGGCGCTGCGGTGAGAGGGAACTCGGCGTGCACCTTCCATCCGGTGCCGTCGGGGCCCGCGGAGAACGAACCGCCGAGGGACCGCGTGGCCGAGCGCAGTCCGGCCAAGCCGTGGCCGGTGCCGAGGCCGGGCGCCAGGGGAGGGCCGCCCCCGTCGGTGACCGTGACGGTGAGCGTGGCAGCGGTTCCCTCGACGGTGACACGGCGAGCGCCCGAGGCGTACCTGAGGGCGTTCGTCAGCGCCTCGCGCACCACTCGGTGGGCCGCCGCGACGACGTCCGGCGGCGCGGCGGTGGCCGTACGCAGATAGTCGACGGACGCGTGTTCGGCGACCAGCGCGTCGATGTCGTCGAGAGACACGGTCCCGGCGGCCTCGATGAGGCGGTCCAGCTCCGCCAGGGCCTGCCGAGCCGCGCTCGCGGCATGACGCGTCGCCTCCGCGGCCAAGTCGGGATCGGCGAGGCGGGTCGCGGCGGCGGCCGACACCACGATGCCGGTGAGCCGGTGCGCCGCCACGTCGTGCAGCTCGGCGGTCAGCCGCTCCCGCTCGGCCTCGGCGGCGAACCGCGGCACCGCGGCCGCGCCGGCACGGTAGGCGGCGAGCGCCGACCGGTCCGCCCGCCTGCGCCGCCGCGACCTGCCCAGGACCCAGACCATCGCGGCACCGCCCGCCGCCAGCAGCCCCGCCCCCGCCGCGGTCCTGGGAGCCGCACCTGCGGCGGCGACCGCCACGGCGGCCGCCACCGAAGTCACGGCGGCTCCTGCCGCGGCCAGCCCGGCCGTACGGTGCACGGCCAGCGAATACAGCACGACCACCAGCGCGAACGGCCACACCACGGATGCTCCGCCGGTGCCGACGGCCAAGAAGGCCGCCGTCAGCGCCCCGCCGAGGGCCCACACGGGCACGGTCCGGCGCACGGCCACCGCTCCGGCGGCGACGCACATGCCGAGCACTGCGAACACGGCCTTCGCGGCCCCGCCGACGATGCCCGCAGATCCCAGGGCGAGGACGTGTTCGAGCGCAGACGACACGTCAGGGGCCGCCCACACGAGCAACTGCGCGACGATGACGGCCGCCGCCGGGAGCAGGTCCCACCAACCTGGCCACGGCGGGTGTGCAACTTCGGCGACGGCAGAGGTCCGCCGTGCCCTCTTCACGATCCAAACCCTACTTTCCGCCGCCATGCGCCCTGCGCCTGGAGCAACGCGGTAAACACAGCCGGCCCTGATGACCAAGCAGCTTGTCTAAGCCGGCGCGTCGCCGGCCTCCTCGTTCTCCTCTACGCCCAATGGCTCGGCGATCAGCCGCCTGACCATCGGCCACATCCACCCCGGCGACGGCCAAGTACAGATCCACCTGGGCGACGAGCCGATCGCGCTGCCCGAACCACTGGCCGACCTCGTGCCGGCACTCATGGTGCGGGAGGGAACGCTGCACGCGCCGCCGTCAGCGCGCGCTCGGCGGGCAAAGATCCGTTGAACACTCGCTTGTGCGCCACGTTGCCGGGTAGGACGCGGCCGACCGGAAGGGGAGAGGTCGCCGGTAACACGTCACCTGGTGGTCTTGCGGAGGATCGCAACCGATCGACGGTCGTGCGCCGATAGACGGACCAACCGGCGATGAGGGAGAACAGAGGCCAGTCGATGACGCTGACCGCGAGCTACGAGTACTGCCGCCGCCTCAACGCCCGCCACGGGCGCTCCTTCTACCTCGCCACCCTGCTGCTGCCCGCGTGGAAGCGCAGGCATGTGCACGCGCTTTACGGTTTCGCCCGCCACGTCGACGACATCGTCGACGAGTGCGGGACCGCCGCACCGGACGGCCGGGTCGCGGCGCTCGACGCGGTGACCGCCAGGCTGAACGGCTGCCTGGCCGGTGAACCGATAAGGGATCCGGTCCTGCCGGCCTTCGTGCACACGGTGCGTTCGTTCGCCGTCGAGCAGGCCGACATAGACGCGTTCCTGCGGTCGATGCGCACCGACCTGTCCGTCACCCGGTACGGCACCTATGAGGACCTGCTGACGTACATGGAGGGCTCGGCGGCCGCCATCGGGCTGATGATGCTTCCCGTCCTGGAGACGGTGCCGGGCGCCGAGCGGGCGGCGCGGGAGCCCGCCCGCGAGCTGGGGCGGGCTTTCCAGCTGACGAACTTCCTCCGGGACGTCGCCGAGGACTTGGCTCGCGGGAGGGTCTACCTGCCGAAGGAGGACCTGGCCGAGTTCGGGGTCACCGAGGAGGACCTCGCCGCCGCCTCGAGCAGCCGTGCCCTGCGCGACCTGGTGGCGTTCGAGGCGGTCCGCGCCCGCGCCCACTACCGCCGCGCCCTCGACGGTGTGGAGTTGCTCGTGCCGTCGTCCCGCCCGTGCATCCGGGCTGCGTGCGAGCTGTACGGCGGCATCCTGCGGCAGATCGCCGAGGTGGGCCACGACGTGCTGGCGGCGCGTGCGCGGGTGCCGTGCCGCCGGCGAGCGGTGATCTTCGCGCGGCACCTGCTGGCCGCGTCCGCCGCCGGCCGCGCCGAGCGCCGCGTACCGTCCGGGGCGGCCTGACATGGCCGGTGAGCGAGCGGACGGGGTGCCCCCCGTGGTGCTGGACGCGATGGGCGGCGACCACGGGCCCGCCGAGACGGTGCCCGGAGCACTGTCGGCGTGCCGCGAGCACGGAGTGCCGGTGACCCTCGTGGGCCGGGCAGAGGACCTGCACCGCGAACTCCGGCGGCACGGCGGCCTGGGCGAGGTCGGCGTGGTGCACGCGGACGGCGTCGTGCCCATGACCGAGAGCGGTGCGGGAGCGGTCGCCCAGCGGTCGTCCAGCCTGATGGCCGGATGCGAGCTGGCGCGTCGAACGGGCGGCCCGTTCGTCTCGGCCGGATCGAGCGGTGCGGTGGTGACGTGCGCGGTCCGCGCGTTCGGTAGACGGGAGGGCGTGGTGCGTCCGGCGCTGGCGGTGGCGTTGCCGACGCTCACCGGTTCGACCGTGCTGATCGACGCCGGGGGGACCACCGACCCGACGCCGGAGATGCTGGCGGGGTTCGCGCTGCTGGGCGCGTCGTACGCGCGAGCCGTCCTCGGCGTGGCCGACCCGTCGGCCGGGTTGCTGTCCATCGGCACCGAGCCGGGCAAGGGCAACCGGCTCGTCCGGGAGGCCGCCGGCCGGCTGGCGCAGTTGCCCGTCCGGTTCCACGGCAACGTCGAGGGCCACGACGTGCTCGCCGGGTTCGTCGACGTCCTCGTGACGGACGGTTTCACCGGCAACGTCGTGCTGAAGAACATCGAGGGCTGCGTCCGCACCACCGTGGAACTGGTCGCACGCGCCGGCATCGCGCCGCCGGAGCGGCTGGCCGAGGTCGCGCGCCCGTACACCGCCGACACTCACGGCGGTGCGGCGCTGCTCGGGCTGAACGGGACGGTCGTCGTGGCGCACGGCTCGTCGGCCGCCGCCGCGATCGCGCGGGCGTGCGTGGTGGCGTCCGACCTGGCCGCCGGATCACCACCGGTGAGCGACCGCGGCGTGAGGACGGCGAGGGCGTCATCAGCGCGCTGACCGTCGGCGAGTCCCGAAGGCGAAGTGGGGGATCCATGCGTGGTGTTCCGGCCGCGAGGTCCGCGAGGCCCGTGCGGGGCGGACGAAGCTCGACCGGTCCGGTGATCGCGGGCGCCGGCTGCCTGGCGGGGATGGTCGCGGCACAGGTGGCGTCCGGGCTGAGCGCGGACCCCGTGCGGCTGACCGGTCCGGTGGTCGGTCTGATGGCCGCGGGAGCCGCGTGCTTCGTGGCGTCGCGGCGGGGACCTCGGCGTGCGGCCGGGGCCGCGGGCGCGGCGGCGGCGATCGGTTACGCGGCGGAGTGGACCGGTGTGCGGACGGGTGTCCCGTTCGGGAGGTACACCTATACGCCGATACTGCGCCCGCAGGTGGGCGGTGTCCCGGTGGCGGTCGCGGTGGCGTGGGCGGGCATGGGCGCGGCGTCGCACGCGGTCGCGGCCACGCTCGTCCCGGTGGAGCGGACGTGCACGCGCATCGCCGTGGGAGCCGCGGCGCTGACGGCGTGGGATCTGTTCCTTGATCCGCAGATGCTGCGCCAGGACCTGTGGAGATGGGTGGACGGCGGGGCGTACCGGGGCGTGCCGGTCAGCAACTACGCCGGGTGGCTCGGAGTGTCGGCGCTGCTGATGGGCGTGCTGGAGCCCATCGCGGGGTGGGAGCGCGACGCCTCCGGATGGCTGGTGGCGCTGTACGGGGTGATGGCGGGCATGGAGACCTTGGGGTTCGCGGCGGTGTTCGATCCGCCCGACCGGCTCGTCGCGCTCGCCGGCGGGTCGGCGATGGGGATGTTCGCGGTTCCGGCCGCGGTGGCGGCGTTCCGGCGCCGGCCGGGGCGGGGGCCCCCCCCCCCCCACCGCGGCCCCGCCACCGGGTTTGGGCGGCGCAAAATGGGGCGGAGCCCCCCCCCGGGGGGGGCACCACCCGGCGGGGGGGGGGGGCCCACC
>NZ_JBFARO010000103.1:0-29029 GCF_040677125.1 Actinomadura sp. NPDC049382 | reverse complement strand
GGCAGGACCGCCGTCCACATCATGACCAGCAGTGCCGCGCCGCCGGCGGCGGCGATCCGCATCCCGATGCCCAGCATCAGCGCCGCACCGACCCCAGCCAGGCCGATCATGAACAGCCAGTCCGCCCACGCCGCGCCGGCCAGGTCGTTGTAGAACCCCGCGAACGGGCCCTTGGGGGCGTGCGCCAGGAACCCCTCGGTCGGGCTGCCGCCGTCCAGCCAGCCCTTCCCGGCCGGGGTCGCGTGGCCCAGACCGAAGACCTTGTCCACGAACGCCCACACGAAGATCCAGCCCAGCGCCAACCGGGCCGCAGCCCAGGCGTAGCGGGCGGCGGGCGTCTCGGTCAGCGGCTTCGGCGCCACCACCCGAATCAGGGTGCCGCGCCCCGCGTGCGTCTTGTGCTCGGAGACTGCCATCGCCGTCTCACCTTCCATCACATCGCCGGTTCCATCACCCCTTACTCAACCCTCATCGCGGGACGCGCTGTAGGTCCCTTCGGCGCACGATCAACGGGACCAACGGGCCCCGTGTCCGGGCGCACGCAGGGCCTAAAGACCCACCGGTCACGGGCCCTCGGTCCCTGTAGGCCGCCTCTGCCTCGCGTTTAGCGTCGCTTCAGGCTGGTCGGAAGGGGACGGCGTCATGAAACGGGCGAGGATGCGGGCGCGAGCGGATCGATGGCGCCGTAGCCTCGGCCTGGACGGCAACGACCTGCGGCGGGACGTCGACCGCGCCCAGCGAAGGCTCGGCGTCATCCTGCTGATGATCTTCTCCGGCATCGCCCCGCCACTGGCCGTCCACACCGCCTGGATCGTCCACGACTCGGGCGTGCGGGCCGAGCGGTACGAGGCCGCCACATGGCACCGGGTCGACGCGACCGCGGTGAAGATCAAGCAGGTTAAGGGGCGGCACCAGGTCACCGTCGCTTGGACCGAGCCGGGCGGAACCCGCCGGACGGGCGACTACACGACCTTGCGCGGGCCCGATATCGGGACTCGCGTCAGGGTCTGGGCCGGCCCCGGCACCGTGTCGCTTCTTCCACCACGAGATCATTCGCGGACCCTCGCCCAGACCGGACTGGCCGTGGCCGGCGTCGCACTGGCCACAGCAGCGCCGCTACTCGGCCTCTACCGGCTGGCCCGCCGCAGGTACGACCGACGACGCGACCAACTCTGGGACGCCGCCTGGGCGCGCCTCGACAACCACCACATCGGTCCCTGACCACCGTCCCGCTGCCTGGGTTTGCCAGAATCTCCGGCCTCCCGCTCATCCCTGAGCAACCAGACGACCTGCAGGGACTCACCTCCGCTGCCGGAACAGGCCCTCCAGCGTCCGGCCGAGATCGTCTCCGACCGGGTAACGTCCGTACATCACCGCTAAAGCAGGGAATGGTGCGATGACAAGCCCGAACCGCGAGGCCGGCGAGACGATCCGGGTGTTCCTGCTGGACGATCACGAGGTCGTCCGCCGCGGGGTCGCGGCGCTGCTGTCGGCCGAGGACGACATCGAGATCGTCGGCGAGGCCGGCACCGCCGACCACGCCCTCGCCCGCATCCCCGCCGCCCGCCCCGACGTCGCCGTCCTGGACGTGCGGCTCCCCGACGGCGACGGCGTCTCGGTCTGCCGCGAGATCCGCTCCCAGCTGCCCGACCTCGCCTGCCTCATGCTCACCTCGTTCGACGACGAGGACGCCCTGTTCGAGGCCGTCATGGCGGGCGCCGCCGGGTACGTCCTCAAGCAGATCCACGGCTCCGACCTCGTCGGCGCCGTCCGCACCGTCGCCACCGGCCAGTCCCTCCTGGACCCCCGCTCCACCGCCCGCATGCTTCACCGCCTGCGCAACCGGCAGGACAAGCAGGACCCCCTACAGCACCTCACCGACCAGGAACGCCAGATCTTCGACCTGATCGGCGAGGGCCTCACCAACCGGCAGATCGGCGAGCGCCTCTACCTCGCCGAGAAGACCGTCAAGAACCACATCTCCAGCATCTTCGCCAAGCTCGGCATGAGCCGCCGCACCCAGGCCGCCGCGCTCGCCGCCCAACTCAAAGCCGACTCCCGGAAACGGCACGAATAGGGCCCTCAAGATCGTCCACTGACGACGGCCACCGGGCAGCGCGCACGCATCAGCATCGCATGACCGACCGACCCCAGCAGCAGCCCGGCGAACCCTCCGCGCCCGCGCGAACCCACGACCAGCAGGTCGGCGTGCCCGGACGCCTCGGCCAGGACCCGGGCGGCCCTCCCGCGGACGGTCTCGGCCACGACCTCCACATCGGGGTACTCCGCCCGCCGGCCGGCGAGCGCCTCGGATAGAAGGCGCTGCTCGTCGGCGGCAAGGATCCCGAGGTCGTGGACCAGCGGGACCATGTCGCCGGGGCCGGTGGAGACGGGGTGCGTCCAGGCGAGCAGCGCCCGCAGCCGGGCCCCGCGCACGGACGCCTCCTCGAAGGCGAACCCGATCGCGCCGGCTCCGGCCTGTGACCCGTCAACGCCGACCACGATCTCGCCCCGCTCGGACGGTTCGGAGGGGCGGACGACCACCACCGGGCAGGGTGCGTGCGCGGCGACCTGGTTCGCCACCGACCCGAGGACGAGGCCGGTGAGGCCGCCCGTGCCGCGCGGGCCGGTCACGAGCATGAGCGCGTCCCGGGCCCGGTCGATGAGCACCTCGGCGGGCTGCCCACCGGTCTGCTCCCCCGTCACCTCCAGGCCCGGCGCCGCCTCGCGGGCGCGGGCCGCGCCGACGTCGACGACGCGCCGGCCGTCGTCCAGCATCTGCTTGCGGACCTGCGCCGCCCGCCGATCGTCCGGGACGTCGAACAGCCACGGCGTGACGACGTACACCAGATGCAGCGACGCTTCTCTGCGGACGGCCTCGGCGGCGGCCCAGTCGACCGCCCGCAGGCTCGCCTCCGAGCCGTCCACACCGACGACGATCTTGCTCATACGGTGGCCTTCCGCAGCTCGCGGGCGATGCCGGCGGCCCACTCGGCGACCTGGTCGCGGTCCCGGTGGTCGCCGCTCATCCGCTTGGCGATCCTGGACGCCAGGAAGCCCTTCGCGTCCGGGGCCAGGCGGCCGCCGAAGGTGGCGTGGCCGCGGGCGTGCAGCCGCCCGGCGATCTTGGCGACGCCGGGGACGGGGTCGATGACGTGTTCGCGGGCGGTGTCGTCCAGCGGGCCGCTGCTGAACAGCCACACCGGCCGGTGCTCCAGCTCGTCGGCGTGGTGCCGGGCGAAGCGGCGCGCATCCCGATGCCACCGTCCCTCGTACAGCGCGCCGCCGAGGACGACGGCGTCGTACTCGTCCAGGTCCGTGACGTCGCCGGCGGGGCGCACGTCGGCGTCCGCGCCCGCCTGTCGCAGCGCATCGCCGACCCAGTCGGCGATCTCGGCGGTTCCTCCGCGCTCGGAGGCGTACGCCACCAGCACTCGGATCATGACGGCTCCTCGATGTTCGGGTCGCGCTCGTGGACGACCGCGACCGGGCTCGGCGCCTCGTGCAGCAGGGTGCGGGTGACCGCGCCGAGCAGGGTTCGGGGGGACGAGCCGATCCCGCGGTCACCGACCACGAGCAGCATCGCGTCCCGTGCGTTGTCGGCCAGGACGCGCTGGGCCCGCTCCAGGACGAACCTGCGCTCCACGGCGACATCGGGATAGTCGGCCAGGTGCGGCTCCACCGCATTGGCGAACCGTGCCTTGGCCTGCTTCTTGATGCCCTCGGGGTCGGTGAACGGCAGCCGATCGGGCCCGGGCAGCGCGGCGGGATCCCACCACGCGCACACCAACGTCACCGCGGCATCGCGGAGCCTGGCCTCCCGCAGAGCGAACCGCACCGCGGCCTCGCTCGCCGGCGAACCGTCGACGCCCACCACGATCCGGGCGCTCTGCCGCCGCTCATGGGCGGGCACCACGACCACGGGACGATCGGCATGCGCCGGGACATGCACGGCCGTCGAGCCGACCGGCAGCTTGTCGAAGCCGCCCGCCCCGCGCGCGCCGACCACGATCAGCGCCGCTTCCGTCGAGGACTCCAGGAGCGCCCCGGGCGGCGTGCCCTTCGCCAGCAGCGGCCGGACGTCCAGGCCCGGCGCGGTCTGCCGGGCGAGCCGGACACCGTCGTCGAGGGCCAGCGCCCCCATGCCCCGGACGATCTCCAGCGCGTCCTCGTCCCGCGGAGTCAGCGGATAGGGCCAGGTCCAGGCGTGGCAGACCAGCAGCGGCACCCCGCGAAGGGACGCCTCGGCGGCCGCCCAGCGCACCGCCCGTTCGGCCGCCGGTGAGGCGTCGAACCCCACCAGAACAGCTCGTCCGTCCATTGAGGTCACCTCCTGGCTTCTGAGCCTCACCGATTAGAAGCGCCGCATTCAGGGGCATGGGTCTCCCAATGCGCAGGACCTTCGGCCCTGGGTGCGCCAGGCCCGGAGAGCGCAGGCTGGCAGTAGAAGGAGGTGCGGTCATGAACATCGGATATGCCCTCGCGGCCCACGTTCCCGGCGACGGCTGGGGGCACATGGGGAACGGCGGCTGGTCCGGCTGGATGTGGCTGTGGGGGACGGCGATGGTCCTGTTCTGGGTCGTCGTGATCGCTGCGGTGGCCTGGCTCGTGGCCCGTGCCGCGGCACCGCGCCGTCCAGGCACGCCGGACCTTGAGAGGCCCGGGCTGGAGCACGCGCGCGAGATCCTCGCCGAGCGCTACGCCCGCGGCGAGATCAGCACCGAGGAGTACGACGAACGCCTGGCCAAGCTGGACGGACGGAACATCCGCGCTTGACCGCGGCGCGTTCCACGACCATCGGGAGGGATCATGACCGAGCAGCCGCCCCTGGAGCGGCGTCCCGCCGCCGAGCTGATGACCCGGGACCTGCTCACCATCGCCGCGAGCGAGTCCGTGCTGATGGCCTGGGAGCTGATGTGCAAGGCCCAGGTGCACCACCTCCCCGTCGCCGATGACGAGGGCGGCTTCCTGGGCGTCGTGGACGCCCAGACCCTCACCTCGACGTGGGACGCCTCCGCCCCGCAGCAGGCCCGCCGGCCCGTGACGAGCCTCCTGCCGTCCGGCCCGCCCATGACGGTCCGGCCGGCGGCCACCATCCGCCGGGCCGCCCGCGCCATGCTCGAATCCGGCAAGGACTTCGTCCCGGTGACCGACGACCACGGCGCCCTGGTCGGCCTGATCACCGCACGGGACCTGATCGGCGCGCTCGCCGGCGAGGAACGCGACATCCCCCCGCAAACCGGAGGCATGCCCTCCCTCTACCGGATCGAACCGGTGCTGCCGAGCACACCGCCCGCACACCCGGGCTCCAGCAGCATCACGCCCGACTGAGCGGACTCCGCGAATGACCCTCCGGCTCGTCAGGCGGCGGGCTCGTCAGGCGGCGGGCCGGGGCTGCGGCACGATCGCCACCGCGCACGGGGCATGGTGCAGCATCGCCGAACTCGTCGCGCCCAGCAGCAGCGGATCCAGGCCCCCCGCGCCGCGATCCCCCACCACCAGCAGATCGGCGTCCGCCGCCGCCGCCAGCAGGGCCTCGCGGGGACGCTCCAGCAGCAGCGACACCCGCACGGCGACCTCCGGATAACGCCGCCTCCACGGCCGGACGGCCTCGTCCAGCATCGCGGTGCGCACCTCGAACAGCCTGTCCTTGTCGGTGAACAGGGGCAGCTCGAAGTCGGGCACGGCGCCGGGCTCCCAGGCCCCGTAGACCACGCGAAGGTCGGAGTCGCGGAGGGCGGCCTCCTCGATCGCGAAGCCGAGCGCCGCGTCCCCGCCCGCCGACCCGTCGACGCCGGCCACGATGAGGCCGCGCGGCGCTCCGCCGCCGCGGACGGCGATCACCGGCCGGTGCGTCCGCGCCGGCAGCTGCACCGCCGTGGACGCGTTGAGCAGCCGGTACCGCTCGTGGGAGCCCACGACGATCAGCTCCGCGTCGTCGGACTCGTCGACGAGCGTCTCGGTGACGGGCTCGCGCCTGAGCAGCGTGGAGACCTTCCCGCCCGGTCCCAGGTCCCGGGCCTTGCGGGCGCCCTCGCGCAGCAGGTTCTCGCCCGCCCGCTGGACGATCGCCTCGACGGCGGCGTCCACGTGCCCCGGCGGATAGGGCCAATGCCAGCAGTGGCACATGACCAGGTCGAGTTCCCGCAGCCGGGACTCCTCGACCGCCCAGCGCAGCGCCGACTCGTTCTCCTCGGTCCCGTCATAGCCGAACAGGATGTTCGGCCGCTGGGCCCGCGACAGTGCGACCATCCGTCCTCCCCCTTCGCCCGCTAGGGACTCAATTTCAGGTTCGGCGGACCGCAAACACCTCGCAGGGGCCGAAGGTCCCAGGAAGGGGCGGCCGTCCGGCACTGCCCGCCCCGGCCGGCCGGTGAGAACGTGTCAGGGCCGGGAATGCCCTGCGGACGAGCCTGGACGACAGCGGGAGGAGACACCATGGACCGGTGGATCCTGTCCTACGACGGTTACGACCCCGACGCCGAAGGGCTTCGCGAGGCCCTGTGCACGCTGGGCAACGGCTACTTCGCCACCCGGGGAGCCGCCCCCGAGTCGTCCGCCGACGGCGTCCACTATCCGGGGACGTACATCGCGGGCTGCTACGACCGGCTGCCGGTGGAGATGGACGGGCTGCAGGCCGACAACGCCGATCTGGTCAACATGCCGAACTGGCTGCCGCTGGCCTTCCGCCCGGCCGGCGGCGACTGGTTCGACCCGGACCGCGCCCACCGCGAAGGCCGACTGCTGTCGTACCGGCAGGAACTCGACCTGCGGCGCGGCGTCCTGACCCGGCTGGTCCGCGTGCGCGACACACGGGGCCGCACGTCGCGGGTGGCGCAGCGCCGGATCGTGTCCATGGACGACCCCCACCTGGCCGCGCTGGAGACCACCATCGTGGCCGAGGACTGGAGCGGCCCGATCGAGATCCTGTCGGCGGTGGACGGACGCGTCGTCAACGCCGGCGTCGAGCGGTACCGGAACCTGCCCCAGAAACACCTGGATCACGAGAAGAGCCTGCGTCCGAGCGACCCGGAGCTTCTTCTGCTGCGGTCGACGACGACGTCCTCGCGCATCGGCGTCGCGGTGGCGGCCCGCACCCGGGTCTCCCTCCCCGCCGAGCGCACCCACCACGCCGAGGCCGGCTGGACGGGCCAGAACCTGACCACGGACATCCGCGAAGGAGAACCGGTCACGATCGAGAAGATCGCCGCCGTGTTCACCTCGCGCGACCGCGCCATCGAAGAGCCCGCCCAGGCGGCGCTGGCGGCCGCCGCATGCGCCGGCGGCTTCGACGCCCTGCTGGAAAGGCACACGCTGGCGTGGTCCCGGCTCTGGCGGCGCTGCCAGCTCAGCGTCGACCACATCGACGTGCAGCGCGTCCTCAACCTCCACATCTTCCACCTGCTGCAGACGGTCTCCGAGCACAGCGTCGACCTGGACGTCGGCGTCCCCGCCCGCGGCCTGCACGGGGAGGCCTACCGCGGCCACGTCTTCTGGGACGAACTGTTCATCCTGCCGTTCCTGACCATGCGGTTCCCCGAGATCGCCCGCGCGCTGCTGATGTACCGGTGGCGGCGCCTGCCCGAGGCGCGCCGCGCGGCGTCCCGCGCCGGACACCGCGGCGCGATGTACCCGTGGCAGAGCGCGGCCGACGGCCGCGAGGAGACCCAGCGCGTCCACCTCAACCCGCGGTCCGGCCGGTGGCTGCCCGACCACTCGCACCTGCAGCGCCATGTCGGGCTGACGATCGCCCACAACGTCTGGCGCTACTACGAGGCGACCGGCGACACCGGGTTCCTCGCCGAGTACGGCACCGAGATCATGCTGGAGATCGCCCGCTTCTTCGCCGATCTCGCCGCCTACGACCGCTCCACCGACCGCTACGGAATCCACGGCGTCATGGGCCCCGACGAATACCACGACGCCTACCCGGAACGGGACACCCCGGGCCTGGACGACAACGCCTACACCAACGTCCTCACCGTCTGGGTCCTGCGCCGGGCACTGGACGCGCTCACCGCCCTCCCCGAGGACCGCCGCGCGGAACTACGGGAACGGCTCGCCCTGACCCGCGAGGAGATCACCCGCTTCGAGGACGTCGCGCGCAAGATGTACGTCCCGTTCCACGATGGCGTGATCAGCCAGTTCGACGGCTACGCCGACCTGGCCGAACTCGACTGGGCCCGCTACCGGGAACGATACGGCGACATCCGCCGGCTGGACCGCATCCTCGAAGCCGAGGGCGACTCCACCAACCGCTACAAGGCCTCCAAGCAGGCCGACGTGCTGATGCTCTTCTACGTCCTGTCCCCCGGCGAACTCGACGACATCCTCCGGGAACTCGGCTACGAGCACGGCCCGGCCCTGGCCGCCAGAACCATCGACTACTACCTGCCGCGCACCTGCGACGGCTCCACGCTCAGCTCCCTGGTCCACGCCTGGATCCTCGCCCACACCGACGGCGAAACGGCCTGGCGCATCTTCCTGGAGTCGCTGTTCAGCGACATCACCGACGCCCAGCAAGGCACGACGCCCGAAGGCGTCCACCTCGGCGCGATGGCCGGCACCGTCGACCTCGTCCAGCGCTGCCACGCCGGAATCACCACCCGCGGCGGCACCCTGAACGTGGCCCCCCGCCTGCCCTCGGCGATCGGCGAACTCCGCCTCGGCCTCCGCTACCGCGGCCACTGGGGCATCGACCTGACCTGCCGCCAGGACCTGATCCGCGTCGCGCTCCGCCCCGGCACCACGTCCCCCATCCGCATCCGCTACGGCGACGAAGACGTCGAGATCCACCCCGGCACATCCTGGGAAAGCCCCCTCCAGCACGGCAGAAGTCCCCAAACGCCTACCGGGCTCTAGCAAGACCTGACCTCACCGCGCGGCGTCGATCTGGCGTCCCAGCGAGCAGACGGAGAAGGGTCGGTGTCGAAGAGGTCGACCTCTTCCAGGCAGGCTGGGACGGCGTGCGCCCCTCGCGCGGGCGCCGTGCTTACCAGGCGACACTCTCCCCAGCCGACGCTGGACAGCGTCCATGATCAGCGCCGCCCTGACCGCCCTCGGCACCACGGCCACCCTCCAACTCGACAACACACCCGCCCTGGTGCCTTCGGGTTGATTCGTCAGTGCTGTCGGGCCGCCCTGCCCCTGTGGGACCAGATGAACGACTGGACGCCGATCCAGATGACGGCGAGGAACAGGAATGAGCGGAAAAGGGAGTCGTCCACGAGGGAGTCGTCCAGGATCTCCAGGCCCGATCCTGCGAGTTCGTAGACGGGTCCGGGCCAGAGCAGGGCCACCATGCCTTCGATGAGCACGGCCGCGATGATCAGGGCGTGGCGGGTCGGCGGGGACGTCACTTTTTCGGTGAGCGATGGGTTCACCGCGGTGAAGGCGAGCATCAATGCGAGCGCGCCCAGCATCCAGGAGAGCTCGAATGCGTCGTTGGGGTCGATGGCCTCGGCGGTCCTGTTGTTCTGGTAGCTGTACACGACGAGGGCTTCCAGATGAAGGCCGTTCAGGATCGCGAAGACGAGGCCGGCGACGAGCGTCGGCCGGCGCGGCAGAAACCACATGACGCACAGGAGGATGAACGCCACGATCCAAGGCAGCGGCAGGATTATCAGCGTCTCTGGCGAATAGAAAGTCAGGGTGCGCGTATTGCCGGGTCCGGGCCACGGCCCGACCAGGTAGGTCAGCATGGACAGCGCCGTGCACACAAGGGCGGCTCTGACGAGAAGAAGCTGGCTGCGCCGGAGTGGGACGCCGCCGGGGGACGCGCGGAGGAGCGCGGTGCAGAGCAGCCCATGAGGGCTGCGCGGTCCGACGTCGGTCGCGCTCTCGCCGGTGCCGGCGGTGGGATCCACCACGATACTGGGGGTCGAGCCATGGGTGGGGGCGAGGGCGGCGTTGAGCAGGTCGCGGACCTGGGCGGGGTGGAGCCGTTCGTCGGGGTTCTTGCGCAGTAGGCCGTTGAGGGCTTGGGCGAGTGGGCCGCCGCACCTGGGTGTGGGTGGTTGCCGGGTGGCGATCGCGACGAAGACGGCGCCGTGGCTGGGGCCGTCGAACGGTCGGCGGCCTTCGACCGCCGCGTACAGGGTGGCGGCCAGGGACCACAGGTCCGAGGCCGGGGTGACCGGCTTGCCCTCCACCTGTTCGGGCGACATGTAGGCGGGCGTGCCCAGCACCATGCCCGAACGGGTGATGGTGGCATCGCCCTCCAGCGCGGCGATGCCGAAGTCGGTCAGCAGGACCCGGTCACCTTCCAGGAGCACGTTGGCGGGCTTGACGTCCCGGTGGACCACGCCCTGGGCGTGCGCGGCCGACAAAGCGTCCAGCATCGCCAACCCGATCACCGCGACCTCACGTGGCGGAAGCGCTCCCTGCTCGGCCAGCACGTCCCCGAGGGACCGGCCCTCGATGAGTTCCATCACGATCCAGGGACGGCCGTCATCGCCCGTCACCCGGTCATAGACGGTGACGATGCCAGGGTGCCGCAGCCGCGCGGCGGCGCGAGCCTCACGGTCCATCCGCGCGTACCAGTCAAGCCGTTCTTGATCGGTGACCTGGTCGGGAACCAGAAGCTCCTTGACGGCGACCTCACGGTCCAGTTCGAGGTCACGCGCCCGCCACACCGACCCCATCCCGCCCTGGCCGATCCGGCCGAGCCTGCGGTACCGACCCGCCAGCACCCCGTCACCGTCCCAGCTCATGATCAGAACTTATCGATGCGGAGCTTTGGGAAGAAGACGAACCAGGCAACTGCCAGAGGGGTGCACGGCCGCGATGATCAGCTCACAGGTCTCCTCGCCCACACCCAACTGCCGTTCGGTAACCCACTTTTGAAGCTCTCCGGAACGCGGCAGGCCGCTTAACGCCGCGCGCCGGTAGCCAGCCGATCAGGGTTCATCGCCACACTCGCCGTTACCCAGGCCCGGTGTTGCACGTCCACTCACGCCGCCGGTCGAATGCGCGACTGCGCTCTTAAACCCATCCACAGGCCACCCGCCGCGCTCGGGCGGGCCGGCGAGCGGAACGTCAGTGCCCATCACACGATCGGCTGAAGCCTCATCAGTTCGAGCCGGACGGTGCCCGGCTCAGGTCCACGACGCAGAATCGGTTTCCGTCCGGGTCGGCGAGAACGACGAAGTCCGGATCCGGCGGGTAGAGGTCCCAGTCGACTCTTGTCGCTCCGAGGCCGATCAGACGCTCGACCTCGGTCTCCTGCTCATCTGTGGTGTCCACGAACAGGTCGAGGTGCAAACGGGGATGGGCCTCCACAGGCGACTCGCTGCGCATGAGCCCCAAGGCCCGGCCCGATCCGTCCGCGTGGTTCAGCGTCCTCCAGCCCGGGTTCTCCCACTCCGATACGGCAACAAGGTCCAGCGCCGCCGTCCAGAAGGCCACGGCACGGGGAATGTCGGTCACGCCGATCACCGGAAATCCGAGTCTGAGCACGGAACCGAGTCTAGAAGAACCGAGCGCCGTCCCATCGGGCCCGTCACCGAACGCGCGCTCATGCCGCAGATTGGGGAGGCCCCTCCAATGGGATAAGCGAACGCCGACACCGGAATCGGCGTCAGTAGCGGTTGTTCCCGCGTGGCGTGGTCACGATGGTTCGGGCGCGTTCGGGGGTGACCAGGTCTCGCAGTATCGGGTCGGTGAGCAGTACGACCGGCGCGATGCGCCACAGGGAGTCTGAGTGCCAGCGGGGCAGCGCGGCCTCAATGACGCTCCAGGCACGGTCGGTGGCTCCGGCGTGGACGAGCGTCCGGGCTCGGTGCAGCGCCTCCTGGAAGTCGGGCGGTTCTGGTAGCGGTGTTGGCACGAATGTGTCGATCCGCTCGATCTCCTCCTCGGTCAGGATCCCGGCGAAGAGCTGAAGGTGTGGGGCGACCGACAATCCTGCTCGGGCCGAGCG
The DNA here is from genome assembly GCF_040677125.1 of Actinomadura sp. NPDC049382. Lineage (NCBI taxonomy): Bacteria > Bacillati > Actinomycetota > Actinomycetes > Streptosporangiales > Thermomonosporaceae > Actinomadura > Actinomadura sp. NPDC049382. The sequence continues at coordinate 17,109 of NZ_JBFARO010000103.1, read as the reverse complement.
GTACAGGAACAGCGGCACGGCCTCGGCGCGCACCTGTTCCAGCCCGATCTCCTCGACCACGTGTGGGTGGGCGAGGATGCCATTGCGGATCTCGTGGTGCGCATGGGTCAGATCAAGGAAGGCATTCAGGATGACGGCTAGGTAGGCGCCGGAACCCGAGCCCTTGGTGGCGGCTTGCGCGAAAGCGTCCGCAGCGGCGCGGACCTCACCCTGCAAGGCCCGTTCGCGGCCCTCGGCCACCAACTCGTCGGCACCATCGGGGTGAACCGGACGGCCATCGCGCCCAGTGAGGTCTTCGAAAGATGCGCGTTCGGCATCCACCAACGCGGCGAACGAGTCGTGTCGCTTACCAAAACCGGGATACCAACTGGCCCAGACGTAAGCCGCCCATTCGCCGGCCGCCGACACATCATCGGGGTCGAGCAGCCAGTACTGGGCGTCGCCGTCACCAGAGACCAGCAACGCGCGGTCGGCGAGCGCGGTCTCCTCAAGCGTACCGTTCTCGCGGATGATCTCCCACAATTCGGCATCGGCATCACGGAACCAGCCGACCTCGCCGCTGGTGCGCATCGTCCACATGAACGGGCTGATGTGGAGCCACCCGTCAGACACTGCGAGGAACGACCGATAGCTCTGCGGCAGGCGAACACCCAGACGCTCCTCCAGCACAGCGAGTCGGTCTTCGCCGGCGCCGTCGAAGCCCAGCCAGCCAGTGGACCGCTGCAGGTCGCCGACCTCGTGCAGTTCGTCCTCGGGAACGACCCGCAACACCTCGGCGCTGTACTCGGCGAGGTACCGGCGCCACTGCTCGACAGTACGAGCGCCATCAGTAGATGCCATGCCGTATCCACTCCAGGTCGAGGGCCGAGGTCCCTCGTCCGAGGCCCAACACCACCATTCGGGCATCAGTTATATCCCCGACACGTTCAGGCGTGCCCAGAAACCGAACAGACCGGACGCCTCCAGCCACGTCCTCTCATGCCGCCGGCTGGGCGCTCGACGTCGAGCCTGAATCATCAGCCGGACGTGTCGGAGAGTCTGGCGTGGTGCGCTCAAAATCTGCGATCGTCGTCGAACCACTGACTGGCCTGCTGTGCAGGAACGTGAGCGCGTTCGGCCAGGCCGCGGAACACATCCCAGGCTTGTTCGCGATAGTCCGTGTCGATCAAACCGTACTCGGACTCGATCGCATTGAGGTCGGCACCGAAACGACGCAAAATCCGTTCGGCGGCGTCTCCACCTTCGGTTGTCCCAGACTCGATCGCCTCAATCGCTCGCACCGCATCGGCGTAGGCCTCACACGCGGCCGCTGCGAATGACTCGGAGTCCTCCACCCAGCCCCGGAACGGGTTGTGCATATGGGCTGCCAGCCACGCCTCTGACTTGGCGCCGCTGACCGTCACTTCGACCCCACCGCCGGTGAACCGCGCCTTGGCCGCGGCGGCGATCGTCCGGCTGGTCCCTTCAAGGTGAATCCGGCGCAGCGACGGCAGTTCAGGCAACTTGCTCGGATCGAGGCCGTAAGCACTGTCGAACTGCAGTGACCGGAGGCGGGCGAGGGCGATGAACTCGTTCAGGTCGGTAATGACACCGGGTGGATCGCCGAAGGTGATCGTCAGTTCCTCCAAACCGGTCAGCTTGGCGAGCGCTCCGGCGGATATCGTTCCCCCGACCCAAAGCCACAGCTTGGGCACACCTTGCAAACCGTCCGGGACCACGACGTCCGGTCCGTACTGAAAGAGCCGCAGGTCGAGCCGCCGCCCGGAATCGGGCGCGTCAACCCGTAGCGTCGCCGGCGGTCTCCGCAGGAACAACGAGGTCACCGACTCTGGAAGGCGGACGCTGCGTAGCCGAGCGCCGTCCAGCCTGACCGTGCCCAGGCGGGTCGCGGTGAGGTCAATGTCGCCGGAAGCATCGTCCCAGTACAGGAACTGGATACCGGGACGTCTGGCGAGCGCGTCGACGATGCCGCGTGCGGCGCCGGACCACTCAACGGTGACACACGCCGGGAACTTGTCCAACTGCGACCAGTCGACAGAGCCCTCGGCGGACACAGGACCGCCGTCGCCCGGGCCGAGGTTGAGCACACGCGTTGAACGTGCGAACCGTCTTGGTCCAGCTCCGAAATCCACTTCGACCTCTGGCACGCAACTCACCGTATACAGCGGCTCTGCCATTTGAGCGCAAGCGAGGTAGAAGTCGAAGTACCTGGACAACGGCCCGCTCATGCCGCGATGGGCGGGGGGTTGGCTTTGGTGTCAGCGCCAGCCGAGTTCGGGTGCCACGTGGGTCAGGATGTTCTCCAGGACGTGGGCGTTGTAGTCCACGCCGAGTTGGTTGGGGACCGTGAGGAGCAGCGTGTCGGCGGCCTGAATGGCCTCGTCGTTGGCGAGTTGCTTGACCAGCACGTCCGGCTCGGCCGCGTACGAGCGTCCGAAGATCGCCCTGGTCTTCTCGTCGATCATTCCGATGTGGTCGCCCGAGTCGGCGTTCCGGCCGAAGTAGGCGCGATCCAGGTCGCTGGTCAGCGCGAAGATGCTGCGGCTGACCGACACGCGCGGCTGGCGTCGGTGTCCGGCGTCCTTCCACGCCTGCCGGTAGGCCTCGATCTGCTTGCGCTGCTGGACGTGCAGCGGCTCGCCGGTCTCGTCGTCCTTGAGCGTGGAGCTTTGCAGGTTCATGCCTAGCTTGGCCGCCCACAGGCTGGTGGCGTTGGAGCCCGAGCCCCACCAGATGCGGTCGCGCAGACCCTCGGAATGTGGCTCGACGCGCAGCAGCCCGGGCGGATTGGGGAACATCGGCCGCGGATTCGGCTCGGCGAAGCCTCTGCCCTGCAGCACCGTGAGCAGTACCTCGGTGTGCTTGCGCGCCATGTCGGCATCGGAGTCACCTTCGGACGGCTCGTACCCGAAGTACCGCCACCCGTCGATGACCTGCTCCGGTGATCCTCGGCTGATGCCCAGTTGCAGGCGCCCACCGGAGATCAGGTCGGCGGCCCCGGCGTCCTCGGCGAAGTACATCGGGTTCTCGTAACGCATGTCGATCACACCGGTGCCGATCTCGATGCGCGAGGTCTTCGCGCCGATCGCGGACAGCAGCGGGAAGGGCGATGCCAGCTGCCTGGCGAAATGGTGCACCCGGAAATAGGCGCCGTCGGCGCCGAGTTCCTCCGCGGCCACGGCGAGATCGACCGATTGCAGGAGAGCGTCCGCCGCCGACCGTGTCCGCGAGCCGGCGCTGTCACTCCAGTGACCGAACGAGAGAAAACCGATCTTCTTCACACCGACCTCAACCACCTCAGCGCCTACGAGATTCCAGCGGCGGCCGCCCACATGGCCATACCACGGTCACGGACCGTCACACATCGACGATCTTGGTTGTCGTTTCCTCTTGCGTGGGATCACAGCCCACGGCGCTCCTCATTCGTGGGCTCGCTGCGGTTGAGCGAGCGGCAGGAGCGGATGCGGGCGCCGGTCGCGCGGTGCGGGGTCGGCAGCGTCTCAGTCCGGCGCAGGCTCGTGGTTCCCGCAGGAACGATGATCGAGCGCTGGTAGATCACCGCGAAGTCGGTGTCGAAGGCGTCGACCACGCAGCGGACGGTGTCGTCCTTGAGCTTGCCCACCGCATAGGTGATCTGGACGGCGTCGTCGCTGTGCACCCGCCACGCGACGGTCTCCGACTGGATCCCTGGCCGCGAACTGTAGTTGGCCGGGAACAACGACCACAGCAGCGCGAGCGGAACCACGAACGCCGCGACGACGGTCGCGCCGACCGGACCGAGACCACGCCGGCGGCGGCCGGAATGCGGCAGCTCGGAACTCAGGGGCATAACGACGGTTCTCCTGGATGGTGCGGACCGTTTTGATCATTCTCCGGGCGCTTTCCCGGACGGCCGCACCGGGGTCCTCCACCGAGGCGCGCCGCAGGTGGCGGCTCGGACATCAGCGCCGGTTCCGCCTCACGGCGCTTCGCCCCGCAGTTCCTCTTCGGTGGGAACGGGTCCACCGCCCTCGGGGATCCAGCGGCCCGAGTCACGCCACTTGACCGCTTCGTGGAAGCCGTGGGCGGCGGCGAACTCCTGGAACCAGCGGCCTTCGGGCGAATGCCGGGTGATGCCGTCGAAGAGCGTCGCCAGGATCTGGGTGCCGTGCAGGCCCATGTTGTCGTAGGCCTGGTTGATCATCAGCTTCTGCATGGCGAGCTGGTTGACCGGGACGCCCGCCATCCGGTCGGCGAGCTCCTCCACGCGGGCCTGCAGGCCGTCCGCGGGCACCGCCTCCAGGACCAGCCCCCACTCGGCGGCGGTGCGGCCGTCGATCGTGTCGCCGGTCAGCAGCATGCGCTTGGCGCGCTCGGCCCCGAGCCGGTAGACCCACATGGCGGTGGTGGGGCAGCCCCAGACCCGGGCCGGCATGTAGCCGATGCGGGCGTCCTCGGCCATCACCACCAGATCGCACGACAGCGCGATGTCGCTGCCGCCAGCGACGGCGAAGCCGTGCACCTGGGCGATGGTGGGCTTGAGGGAGCGCCACAGGGAGAAGTAGTCGTCGGTGAACTCCTTCATCACCGCGTAGTCCTTGATCGGGTCCCAAACGGGGTCGCCGTCGCCCGAGCCCTGCGTGCCCTGGCCGTCCTCGGCGGAGATCTTCAGGTCGTAGCCGCTGCAGAACGCCCGTCCCGCGCCGCGCAGCACGATCACGTGGACCCGCGGGTCGGTGTTGGCGCGCTTCACCGCCGCGGCCAGGTCGCCGGGCATGTGGAAGTCGATCGCGTTCAGCCGGTCGGGCCGATTGAGCGTCAGGTACGCCTTGCGGTCCGCGACCTCGTACAGGACCGTCGACGGCCGTTCTTCGTTCATCGTTCCTCCTCCTGGGGGCCGGGGGCCGCAAGCAGCGGCCGGACGACCTCCACCCACTGCTCCAGCAGCGCGTCGCGGTCGGCGTCCTCGCGGTAGAGGACGTCGGAGATGGCCATGCCGCGCAGCAGTTGCACGGTCAGCTCGGCGACCAGCGGATATCCGGGCATCCCGGTGACCTCCGGGCCGAGGATCTCGCCGACCACCCGGAACAGGTCCCGGCGCGCCGCGCCCTCGGCCCGCCGCAGCACCTGCCGCAGGCGTGGATTGGTCCGGGCCACCGCCCACAGTTCCAGCTCCGCACCGAAGGACGGCCGCCGCAGCACCGCTCGCAGGATCCGCGCCCCTCGCAGCAGCGCGTCCCCCGACGCCGACGCCGCGGCGAGTTCCTCCCGCACTGCGTCCTCATTGCGCTGCACCAGACGGCCGACCGCCGCCCCGAACAGCTCCTCATGAGTGGCGAAATGGTGCAGCAGCGCGCCCCGGCTCACTCCCGCCCGCCGCTGCACCTCGACGGTCGTGGTCGCCGCGGCGCCCGCCTCGACCAGCGACTCGACCGCCGCTTCCACGATCCGAGCCCGCGTCGCGGCCCGCTGCTCCTCGCGCTTGGACATCCCTCTCCAATTCACAGTCACCTCCGACTGCGAAACGCACGGTCTCACAGTCAGAGCTGACTGTAAAGGGGTGGGCCTGAGCCTGGGCTAGCGGTCGGAGAAGGGCTCCGGAACATCACGAGGGCGAGCTGGTTGGGCGCCGACCCGTCGGCGCGGCCAAGTCAGCAGCCATCGGGCGCCGCGTCGGGATGCCACTTCCGTCAGACCCCGATCAAGACCCAGCCGATGACACACTCATCCCCCAATCTGGACTCTTCGCCATCAAGAGCAGCAGTGCCTAATGAACACCCCTCCCAGGACTTCGTTATCTTGCCCGTCCCGCCGCGGTCGCCCCGGCGGGACGGGCAGTGAGGTCGATGGCCGTACGCCCTCACTCAGGCCGTCACCCCAAACTCAAAGGGTCGACGTATCGCCTTGCATGACCTCGATCACGGAGGCGTCGTGCGGGACCACGGGTCCCACTCTGTTCTGTGCTTGTGGCCGTGTTGTCGGGAACCTGTCGCCGCTATGGTCTTGCCATCTGTTGAACGCTTTGGGGGAGCATGGCTCATGAGTTGAACGCCGTCCTCGGGAAGCGCGAAGTCCTGGAGAGGCTGGCGAGCGAGCACGGCGTGCCGGTGGTGGCGCTCAGCCATGGCTTCGCCTTGATACCCCTGACCTCAGAGGTCATCGTTCTACTCGTCGGGGACGGCGGGCCGGACGCCCCGGAGAGCAGTCTCGCCCTCCAGCGCCGCCTCGACGAGGTATTCCAGGATTGGTCGGCGCACGGTCCAGTCGTGCACGCCACCAACGACACCCACGGCGGCAGTCCGGGAGAACAGGCCGCGCGAATCTGGCAGAGCGGCACGGTGGTCTTCGCCCAACGCGGTCACGCTTACAGCGGCCCGATCTCCATGGCGTTGCAGCGCCTGGGCGTCACCGGCGGACGGATCGGTCATGACGAGTTCGACATCGTGGGGTTGGGCCGTCATCGCAAGACAGCAGCTTGGCTCGAATCCCCGATACAGCGCGTATCCGGCCATGAGCTGGGCCGGTCAAATGCAACACGAGAAGGAGGCGGGACCGGTTCGATGACGAACACGGCCGACAGACAGATTCCCCAGTACCTCGACCTTGTCGGAGCCGGATGGCACGACATCCTGATGCGGGCCCACGCCGAACTCCTCCAGGTGCTGCCGAATTACCAGGTCGCCCAGGTCAAGGAGAAATGGGGCATGCTGGACATCAACCTGGGCGTGTACATCGACCCCGCCACCGGCGAACTCGGCATCAACCGCGAACTCGGCGCCCGGGTCAGCGACATCCTGCAGGCTGCTCGCGACGAGTCCCGGCGCACCTGCGAAGTCTGCGGCGAGCCGGGCAGGGAGACCGACCGGGGATGGATCAAAACGCTCTGCCCCGACCACGGCGGGCAGGGCTAGAGCGCTACATGTACGCCTCATCACACGCCGCCTTCTCCCCTATGTGCCCTTAAGGCCAAGGCGGCGGCGCGTGACCGGCGAGTAGACATAGCGCCTGAACCCGACGATGCCAGCGATTCGGTTTGCCGGTTGAGAAGTTGATTGCCGCCACCGCCCGCGAGAGCCGCCGATCGGACACGTTCCGGTCGGCGGCTCTCGCGATGTGTGCCGACGCCCTACTGGTGGCCGCCAGCACGCCCAAGAAGACGGTCACCTTGGCGTCCAGCATCTTGGACATCTCGCTGACCTGGGTCTCGGAAATGCCCATCTGCTCCACCAACCCGTCAGCCGCCACTGCCCAACGAGGGTCCAAGCAAGAACCGGGCGTCTGGAACCAGCAGCCCCACGACGGCCCCGGACGTACCTCTCAGCAAGCACTAACGGTGGCACCTGATCGATCGTGGAGCCGGAGCCGACGGCCGTCGGCTTCGAGCGGATCAGGAGGTAAGCAGCCGGGAGCGCAGCGCTGCGACGGTGGCGTCGCTCAGCTTCAGGCCGTTGCGGACGTAGTTGTCGAAGCTCCCGTAGGCCTGGTCGACCTCATGGAACGCCTCGTCCAGCCAAGCGGACTCCACGGCGTCCGACCGGCCGAGGTAGGTGTTGCTGGCCATGTAGTCCTGGTACACCGTCGCCTTCGGGACGCCGAGGATCGTCAGCAGCACCGCCGCGCCCCAGCCGGTCCGGTCCTTGCCCGCGGTGCAGTGGAACACCGTCGCGCCGGGGTTGGCCGCGATGGAGGTGAGCAGGTCGTGGTAGGCGCGGCTCGCACCGCTGAAGTCCACCATGAACGGGTAGGCGATGGACTGGCCGAGGTTGGACGACCCGGTCACCAGCCCGTACAGCAGGCTGCCCAGCGCCGGATTGGCGAAGGAGATCCCGTGCGTGAGGTCCTCGACGTCGGCGACCTGGTAAGTGATCCCGGCAGGCAGCAGGTCGGGGTCCTCCGAACGTTCCTTGTAATTGCGCAGGTCCACGTCCAGGGTGATTCCGAGGCCGAGCAGCGTCTGCTGGTCGGCGGCCGACAGATGGGCCAGGGAGTTGGAGCGGTAGACGACGCCGGTGCGGACGTGGTGGCCGTCGGCGGTCGCGTAGCCGCCGAGGTCGCGGAAGTTGGTGGCCGTGGCCAGCCGGGGCGCGGCGGCCAGGGTCGCCGTGGCCGGCGCCCGGTTCGGGGCCTCGGCGAGGGCGGGCGGTGCGCTCAGCGCGCCGGCCAGCAGGGCGGCGCCGAGCAGGGCTGCGGACGTACGGGGGGTGCGCATGACGATCCTTGTCGGATGGCCCCGGCGGGGGGATGGACGTGACGCCCGTCATGATGCTGTCCGAGCGGACGGGGATGAACTGGCAGGCTCTCAAATCTTCCCGGCGATCATTGTGCGGGGCGACAACGGCCGCGCTCCGACCGCCCGCGCCATTGAGGAAATGACCACATCGCCAACTCGTCACCTGAAGGGCATCGACCAAAGGTGAACAAAACCGCTCCACGGCCGACCAATGACATCTGGCGTACACCGGCAGTCGCCAGTAATCGCCGGTCCCCCTCCCCCCACAGCACCACGGCGCCTTGAGGTGTCCCGGATTCACTGAAGCCCGATTTACCTGGTACCAGTTGGCACCAGTTTGTTGGCCGGACGGTAGTGGGATGTCTCGCATTCGGCAGTCGGCGTGTTACCGGTGACCGAGCGCAAAAGGCGGTCGTCGTATGAACAGAACCCGATGTCGGTGAGCAACATGGCGACCTTGGTCGCCGCGAGTAGCCGGTCCGGCCTCATCCGTGGCTCACCCCGCCGCCGAGGTTCATGACGGTCATGCCGGCGACGACGATGCCCGCGCCGAGCAGCACGTACGGCATTCAGTGCTCCTCGCTGATCAGCGCGGTCAGCCGCGCGCGCACCTCGGTGTGCAGGCCGTCGCGCGGCGGGGCGAGGCCGAGCAGCCGGGCCATCCACCAGCCGTCCACGGCGAGCCGCACCAGGGTGGCGGTCGCCGGGTCGAGTCCGTCATCGCAGATCCGCTGCTGCCAGCGCTCGTAGCACTGGCGCGCGGCGGAGTCCTCGTCAGCATCGGCTACACCGCCGGCACGGTCGCCGACACCTACCGCACCCTGCGCGGGCATCTTTCCGTCCGGGCCATCAAACCCGCGATAGACGGGGTCTATCCACTGGACCAGGCCGCCGAGGCCCAGAGACGCGTCGTCGAGGACCGTCCTCTCGGGAGAGTGTTCCTCGATCCCCGCATCTTAGCCCGCCTCGTGGCCCGCGGCTTTGAGGCGCCGCCTCCGGGCGCGGAAGGCAGGTTGGCCTGCCTTCCGGTGGACAAGTTTCTCACTGTCTCGGGTTTGCGGCGGATCCTGTCGGACCGGTGTGTTTCGATCCTGGCCACGGCCTCGACGGCACGGGGAACTGGCAGGAGGAACGCATGGGTCACGACTGGTCCACCGAGGAGTACGGGGCTTTACGGCCCTGGTGGCTGCCGGGCTGGGTGGCATTGCCCCGAAGGCCGCGCAGCGTTGAGGGATGGGCCGTATGCGTGCTCCTGCTGCTGGGCCTGATCGCGCTTCTCGCATACCTGTGGCAACTCTCGATCACCTACTGGTACCTGTCGCTCCCCGGCCTCGCACTGCTCGCGTTCGCGTCCGACCGCTACTGGCGGTCCTTGTGGTCCGCCGAGCTGGAACGCCGGGAAAGAGTCAGCTCCTACAGCCTGACATTCGCGCAGATGCGGGACATGCACTGGCGCGACTTCGAGATCGCGATCATGCACCTCATGCGCCGCGACGGGATCGACGCGGAGCACACCGGCAGAACGGGCGACTTCTCCGGCGACGTTATCGGCTACGACGCCGCGCTCGACGAACGCTGGATCGTCCAGGTCAAGCACTACAACCCGAATAACAAGGTCAAGTCCGACGACGTCCAGAAGGTCGCCGGTGCCGCCTGGCCCATCTACCAGGCCCGGATGATGCTCGTCGTCACCACCAGCGGATACACCCGTGATGCGCTGGCCTTCTCCGCCAAGGCCGGGATCCACCTCATCGACAAGGCCGCCCTCATCCGCTGGGCCACCGACGGCGTCCATCTGCACGACGTCCTCGGCATCGCTGCGGACGCCCGCTACGGCAACGCCAGTTGAGCCTCGCTGCGCCAGGCTCTCTCCAGGCTGGACGGCTCGGTCACGAAATCGTCCAGGCGGAACCGGTACCGCTTGCGACCAGCACGACATCAGCGTGCACGCCGAAGGTGACCCTTAGATCACAGCGTCACCAGCGCCGCTCGACGGTCCCCTTGGTGGCGACCTGCGCCTGCCTGAGGGAGCGGAGCTTCGCTCGCCGGCTGCGGCGCCGCTCAGCTCTGGCAAGGCGGCGCTCGTCAGCGGAGCCTTCGCCTTCCTGGTGAATGCGCCGTTGCAGCCTGCTCTCGACCCAGTCCCCCAGTGGTAGACCAGGCTCTTTTCGCCACGTCTTCGGCCGCCGGCGCGCCAGCACCTCCTCGACTTCCCCGGCCTTATCGGCGTCAAGGGTGCCCGTGGCGTCCCGAAGGATCCGCTGGAGACGATGGCGGTTGGCGCGATTGGGGAACCGCTTGTTAAGCCGTACCGCGTTCCTCGACGACTTGTCGTTCTCCGCGTAGGCGTTGCGGCGATCTTTGGCATAGCTGAGCCGCTTCTTCTCCCGAGGGTTCCTACTTCCCACCACTCCCCACCTCCACGTCCGACCGCCTCGGGGGCGAGCCCGGGAACGTCCACACGTTCCATCCTGGGGCGCGCGCCCGGCGCGAACAACCGGATTTCCCGCCAGTTACGAGAAGTGGGGGTTGTCGCCGAAAAGGACGCCTGAGCTTCACCCGACACCGACTCAACGCGGAATTTTGTTCCATGTCAATGTTCGGGCCGGGCAGATCGCCTGGGCGGAACTCGGCCGAGCCACCACGGCCAAGCACGTCAAGGTGGTCATCTCGCAATCCGATGGCGCGTCCATGCTCGCCGAGTTGATGCTCGCGCGCTGAGCCCTTCCGAAATGGAACGGTGGCCGCTCTGCAAAGCGGCCACCGTTCCCCTCCGTCGTCTACTCGGCAGGGGTGAGGATGCCGTCGTCGCGGATCGAGCGGAGGACGTCGCGGGCCGCGTCCAGAGTGCGGTCGATGTCCTCCTCGGTGTGCGCGGCGGAGATGTGGTTGCGCTTGAGGGTGAGCGGCAGCATCAGGAAGCCGCGGTCGGTCATGCGGCGATGGAAGGCCACGTAGGCGGCATGGTCGTTGCGCAGGAGGTCGCGGTAGCCGCGGATCGGCCCCTCGATGAAGTAGAGGCTGAACACCCCGCCGAAGCCCGCGGCGGTGGCCGCGATGCCGAGGTCGGCGCAGATGCCGGTGAGGCCGGCGCGCATGCGGTCGCCGAGAGCGTGGGTGCGCTCGTAGAAGTCGGGGTGCTCGCGCAGGTAGGTGATGGTGGCGATGGCGGCGGTGGACGAGACCGGGTTGCCGTTGAAGGTCCCGGCGAGCAGCACCTCCCCGCCCGCCGAACTGAAGTGCTCCATCAGGCGGCGCGGGCCGGCGAGCCCGGCGATCGGGTAGCCGTTGCCCATCGCCTTGCCGAAGGTGGTGAGGTCGGGCAGGACGCCGCAGACCTGCTGGTAGCCGCCGGGCGCGTGCCGGAACCCGGTGATCACCTCGTCGAAGATGAGCAGCGAGCCCTGCTCGGCGGTGAGGGCGCGCAGCCCGGTCACGAACTCCCGCGTCGGGACGAGGGCGCCGACGTTGTGCGGGATCGGCTCCATGATCACGGCCGCGATCCGGTCCGGGTGCGCCTCGTACAGGGCGCGGACGGAGTCCAGGTCGTTGAACTCGGCGATCAGCGTGGCGTCCAGCGCCTCCGGCAGGATGCCGCCCGACAGCGGGTCGCTGCCGTAGGCGCGGTCCGGCGCGGAGATGACGTTGCGGGCGACGGCGTCGTGCCAGCCGTGGAACCCGCCCTGGAACTTGACGATCAGCGGCCGGCCGGTGACCGCGCGGGACAGCCGGACCGCCTGCGCGGTGGCCTCGCTGCCCGACATCGCCGAGATCATCTGCTCGGCGGACGGGATCGTCTCGGTGACCAGCCGGGCCAGCTCGATCTCCGGCTCGGTGACCCCCCAGCCGACCAGGTCGACTCCCCCGATGGCGGCGCGCACCGCGTCGTCGACCTCGGGCGCGGCGTGGCCGAGCAGGATCGCGCCGAACGCCGCGTGGTAGTCGAGGTAGCGGCGTCCGTCGGCGTCGGTGACGTGCGCGCCGGACGCGGCGGTGATCGCGTGCGGCACGCCGACCAGGCGGGTGGCGGAGTTGACGCCGCCGGGGATCACGGCCTGCGCGGCGGCGAGCAGTTCCGCGCCGGACCTGCGCCCGGCCAGCTCGGCGGTGGTCATTCTGGGAGCCCCCAAGAGATTGGCGAGTGGTGGGTGACGCTGTCGGCGAATAGTTCATGGAAAGGCGTTCCATGTCAACCCTTCGATTGCGGGGCCTCCGGTTGAGCAGGGAGACCTCAAGTTTTTCTCCCGCGAACCCTTGACACGTGAATGGCCTGGGGATCAGGATCCCTCGACATGGAATCCCATTCCGTGCCGCTTCGGACGCTGGTCGTCGGCACCGGTTTCATAGCCGCGCAGCACGCCGCCGCGATCCATGCCGAGCCGCGGCTGGAGCTCGCCGGCGTGGTCGACATCGACCCCGGCCGGGCCGCCGCCGCGGCCCGCGCGAACGGCGGCGTGCCGGCCTTCACCGACCTCGCGGCGGCGCTCGCGGAGACCGGCGCCGGCGGCTGCGTCGTCTGCACCCCGAACGACACGCACGCCGACATCGCCGTGGAGGTCGCGGAGGCGGGCGCGCACCTGCTGATCGAGAAGCCGCTCGCCACCGGGGTGGCCGGCGCGCGCCGGGCGGTCGAGGCGTTCGCGGCGGCCGGGCGGGTGCTGATGCCCGCGCACAGCCACCGCTACTACGACTACGCGCGGACGGTCCGCGACGTGCTGCGCTCCGGTGAACTGGGCACGGTCGACCTCGTCCGGCTGGCGATCCTCGGCGGCTGGATCTGGCCGGACTGGCGCGGCTGGATGCTCGACCCGGCCCGGTCCGGCGGGCACGCGCTGCACAACGGCGTCCACCTGCTGGACCTCGTCACCTGGTGGACGGACGACACCCCGGAGACCGTGTACGCGCGAGGCCGCCGCCAGACCGCTGCGGAACTGGGCATCTACGACTACCTGGAGATGACGGTCGGATTCGCGGGCGGCGCGACCGCCGTGTGCGAGATGAGCCGCGGGCACCGCCCGGCGTCCTTCGCCCGCCGCGACGTCATGGTCGCCGGGAGCGGCGGGATCCTCACCCTCCCCTGGGACGCCGAGTCGGGGACCGCCACCGACGAGACCGGCACCGCGCTGCTCCCGCCCGGCGGCGGCGACGGGTTCGCCCTCCAGATCGCCGCCTGGGCCGACGCCGTCACCGGCGAGCCGCCGCTCGTGACCGGCGAGGACGGGCTGCTGGCCGTGGCGATGGGCGTCGCCGCCGAACGATCGATCACGACCGGCGAGCCCGTCCGGGTCGCCGACGTCCTCAAGGAGGCGTCCTGATGCGCACGCTCAAGGTGCTGCCCTGGGGGTCGGGCGGGTTCGGGACCCAGGACCACCAGCACGACATGTACCTTCCCGCGTTCCGGGCGCACGCCGGGTTCGAGGTCGTGGAGAGCGACCGGCCGGACATCGGCGGAGCCGTCCGCGCGACGGGCGCCGAGGTCGTCTGCGTGTGCGCGCCGCCGGAGGAGCGGGCCGACCGGGTCGTCGAGGCGCTGCGCGCCGGCTGCCACGTCCTCGCCGACAAGCCGCTCGCGCTGGACGCGGCCGGCGTCGAGGCGATCGCCGCGGTCGCGGCCGAGACCGGCCTGGTCTGCATGCCGGCGCACCACCACCGGTTCGGCGCCGCCGTCCAGGCCGCCAAGGGGGCGCTCGCCTCCGGACGCGTCGGGCTGCCCTGGAACGTCCAGGCCGACTTCCTCGTCGACGGCGGCGACCCGTGCCCGGACGGCGAACTCGTCAACTTCGGCCTCTACCCCGTGGACGTGGTGCGGGCCCTCACCGGGCAGGCGGTCCGCCGCGTGCACGCCGTGCCGGGCCGCGAGCGGAGCCGGTTCACGGTCCTGCTGCTCGACCACGAGCACGGCATGACCAGCACCATCACCGTCGGCCGGCTGCGCGGCACCGTCGACGCCCCCGGCATGGCGCTGCACCGGTACCGCATCAGCGGCTCCGGCGGGGTCATGGACGTCGACGCCGCCAAGCCGGGCGCGTCCGTCCGGACGGTGACGGGCAGCCGCACCGCCTGGCACGGCCCCGGCACCGTCGACCGGATGCTCACCGCGCTGCACACCGCCGTCGTCACCGGCCGGCCGCCCGAGGCCGGCCCGGCCGACGCCCTCGCCGCGCTGCGCGTCACCGACGCCGCGGCCCGTTCCCTCGCCCTCGGCACGCCCGTGCCGATCGACTCCCCGGAGGTCTGATCCATGAAGCTCGCGACGTACCGCCTGCCGGACGGCGGAGTCCGCCACGGCGAGATCGTCGAAGGCGGCCGCGTCACCGACCTCGGCCCCGGCGACCTCTCGGCGCTGGTCGGCGGGCTCGGCTCGGTGCCGTCCGGCGGGACGGAGCACGCGCTGGACGAGGTGACGCTGCTCGCGCCGCTGCTGCGTCCCGGCAAGGTCCTCGCGGTGGCCGCGAACTACCAGGAGCACGTGACCGAGACGGGCGGGGACGCGCTCGACAAGTCGCGGATCTCGCCGCGGCTGTTCATCAAGCCCGGCACCGCCGTCAGCGGCCCCGGCGAGGACATCGCGCTGCCGTCGGTCAGCCCCAGCATCGACTGGGAGGCCGAGCTGGTCGCGGTGATCGGGCGCGGCGGCAAGGACATCCCGGTCGAGGACGCCCTCGGCCACGTCGGCGCCTACACGATCGGCAACGACGTGTCGGCCCGGAAGATGGACTACGGCCACGACCGCGACACCGAGGACTCCGCGGTCGCGTTCTTCGACTGGCTGAACGGCAAGTGGCTCGACGGGTTCGCCGCGCTCGGCCCGTACCTCGTCACCGCGGACGAGGTGCCCGACCCGCAGAAGCTCGAGGTGATCCTGGAGGTCAACGGGCGGGTCCGGCAGCACGGCGACACCGGTCAGATGATCTTCAGCGTCGCGGAGCTGGTGGCGTTCGCGTCCCGGCTGATGACGCTGGAGCCCGGCGACGTGCTGTACACCGGCACGCCGTCCGGGGTGGGGATGGCATCGGGGGAGTTCCTGTCCGCAGGCGACGAGATGACGGTCCGCGTGACCGGGCTCGGAAGCCTGGTGAACCGCGTCCGCTGAGCGGACCAGTGGCCGGGCGGGTGCCCGGCCACCGCCGAGAAGAGGCAGTCAATGACCATTCGTTCCGGGAGAACGAGGGCCCGCGGCCCCGGGCGGCGAGCCGCCGCGGCCGCGCTGGGCGGCGTGCTCGCGGCGGGCGCGCTCGCCGCCTGCAGCTCCGACCCCACCCAGAAGTCCGCTGGCGGGGACGCGGGCGTCCTGAACATGTACCTGTACCAGAAGCCGAAGACGTTCAGCCCGCTCGCGCCCAACAACGGGCCCGACCAGCTCGTCATGTCGTTCATCTTCGACTCGCTGTACGGCTCGGACGGGTCCTACGGGCTGAAGCCGCACCTGGCCGCCGCCGCGCCCGAGGTGTCGGACGACGCCAAGACGATCACGGTGAAGCTGAAGCCGGGCCTGAAGTGGAGCGACGGCAAGCCGCTCACCGCCGAGGACGTGGTATTCACCTTCACCGTGCTCGCCGACCCGGAGACGGGCAGCGCGCAGGCGGGCAAGTTCGCGGCGGTGGCGGGCGCCAAGGAACTCGCCGACGGCAAGGCCGACTCCCTCACGGGCGTGACCGCGCCCGACGCGACCACCGTGAAGATCACCACGACGCGGCCGGCGGCGGGGCTGCCGGGGCTGATCGGCAACACCCCGATCCTGCCCCGGCACGTCCTCGGCGAGGGCCCGGCGAAGGGGCTCGGCGACAACGGCTTCTTCACCCGGCCGACCGTCGGCTCGGGGGCGTTCACGTTCGCCGACTACAAGACCGACCAGTACGTGGAGCTGAAGGCGAACCCGAACTTCCGCGAGCCGGTATCGGTCAAGAAGGTGTTCCTGAAGCCGGTCACCTCCGACGTGGCGACCGCGCAGCTGCGCACCGGCGAGATGGACCTCACCCAGGTCTCGCCGACCGACCTGCCGACCGTGAAGAAGATGGACGGCGTCAAGGTCGTGTCCGCCAAGAGCCCCGGCTTCACCCGGATCGCCCTCAACCAGTCGCAGAAGCGGTTCAAGGACGCGCGCGTCCGGCAGGCGCTGCTCACCGCGATCGACCGCAAGGGACTGGTCGAGAAGGTGCTCGGCGGCGCCGGGACGGTCGTGAACTCCAGCTTCTACGGGGAGCTCGCGACGTCCGCGGCGAACGACTACGCCTACGACCCCGCGAAGGCCAAGAGCCTGCTCGCCGAGGCCGGCTGGGACGGGTCCAAGCCCGTCACGCTGTCGTGGATCCCCGGGCAGCGCGACCGCGACACCGCCGTGACGGTGATCCAGAGCCAGCTCAAGGCCGTCGGCGTGAACGTGGAGCTCAAGCAGGTGCAGGCGGACGAGCTGCTGTCGTCCTACGAGAAGAAGTCGTACGACATGGCGCTGTTCGGCGGCGGCAACTACGCGACCGAGCCGTCCACCGTCGCGACCATCGACGCCTGCGACCAGTCCTACCCGGCGGGCGGCAACGTCGCGCACTTCTGCGACCCGAAGCTCGACGAGCTGCTGTCCAAGGCCGACTCGGTCGCGGCACCGGCGGAGCGGACGAGCCTGTTCCAGGAGGCCGCCAAGGTCGAGAACGCGCAGGTCCCGTACCTGTGGCTCTACAACCCGGACGCGGTCTGGGCGTACCGGACCCGGTTGTCCGGCTTCGAGCCGACGGGGCTCCCGACGAACGAGGTCGGGACCTGGGACTTCGCGAACTGGAAGCTGAGCTGATCCCGGCCGGGGGGGGGGGGGGGGGCCCCCCCCCCCCCCCCCCGGCCGCGCCGCGGGGGGGGGGGGGGGGGGGGCGGGGCCCCCGGCGCCGGGGGGGGGGGGAGGGTTTTAATGT